>JADDPR010000442.1 GCA_016781775.1 Rubrobacter sp.
ACGGTGGTCTTCTACGGGGACAAGAACAACTGGTGGGCCACGTATGCCTTGTGGGTCTTCCGCCTCTTCGGCCACGAGAACGTGAGGGTGATGGACGGCGGGCGGGTCAAGTGGGAGCAAGAGGGCAGGGAGATGACCCAGGAGGTGCCCTCCTTCCCGAGGGCCGACTACCCGGTGCCCGCTCGCGACGACTCGGCGATCAGGGCGTTCCGCGAGGACGTCGTGGCACACTTGGAGAAGGTGAGGAGTGACGAGGGCGGCCTGATCGACGTGAGGAGCCCGGGGGAGTACAAGGGGGAGCTCCTTCACATGCCCGACTACCCGCAGGAGGGGGCCTTGAGGGGCGGGCACGTGCCGGGGGCTGCGAACGTGCCGTGGGCTCGCGCCGCGAACGAGGACGGGACGTTCAAGACGGCGGAGGAGCTGAGGGCGATCTACGAGGGGGAGGCGGGCTTGCGGCCCGAGGGGGACAACGTCACCTATTGCCGCATCGGGGAGCGCTCCTCGCACACGTGGTTCGTGCTCACCTACCTGCTCGGGCACGACAGGGTCCGCAACTACGACGGTAGTTGGACGGAGTGGGGCAACTCCGTGCGCCTTCCCATAGAGAGGTAGGGGATCGAAGCTCTTTCCTGCGATCCGAGCTCCGGACCCTCGGAGACCTGACCGGCGCGTCCACCAAGGAGTCGGGATCGCCCGGGCCCGCGGACCTCATCTCCGAGAGCTCGACCCGCCACGAGGTCGGAGTGGCGGGAAGACGCTTTCACCCGCTGCTTCGTGGACGCCCCGTGCTCCCGTTCGTGCTCCGGGGCAAGCCCGGAGAGGTAGAGCCCAAAAAAGCCGTCCGGCCGTGAAACGGATACCGAGACCATTTGGAGGTTGAGATGAAGAAGTCCCCTGTAGCAGTGGACCCCGGATTCACCCGGCGCATGGCCTTGCGCCGTGCGGGGCCTGCCACCCTCGTCGTGGGCCTGGCCCTGCTCCTGCCCGCCTGCGCCGCCGGCAGCGCCGGGTCGACGCCCGAACCCGAAACGAGCGCTGCTCGAGTCGCCGGCGAAACGACCACCGCCCGGACCGCTGGCACCGATCCGGTCACCAACGAAACGGTCGCGGAGACGGGGGCGACTTCGGGGCAGGCGACGGCGACCTATACGGTGCCGTCGATCACCTGTCCCAGCTGCGCCGCGCGTGTCGAGGCCAACGCCGAGAAGGACCCGGGCGTGCTCGGCGTCCAGGTGGATGGCCAGCGCGTCACCGTCGTCTACGACCCCTCCAAGACCGACCCGACTAAGGTGGCCCGGGCAATCAGCGACGGCGGCGATACCGTAGTCCCAGATGGATGAGCCGACACGAGGGAAGCAGAGCGAGGTGAACGAAAACCGAACGGGGGATGCCACAATGGGGAACAACACCGCGAAGCGCACACCGAAGACCTGGTCCGCGAGGGCCCGCGCCGCCTTCGGTTCGGGCGGATGGGGGCTCGGCGGGGCACTGGTGGCGAGCTTGTGTTGCGGCCCGCCGGCGGTAGCCGTCGCCCTGGGGCTCGGGGGTTCGACCTTCCTGGTGGGGCTGGGGCAGTACCAGCCCCACTTCATGCTGGCCGGCCTGGTGATGATGGTCCCGGTAGGCTGGCGGCTGCTGAGACCCGTCACTCGCTGCGAGGCGCGGGAGCGCCGGACGCGCATCTTTCGGCTTGCGCTGATGCTAGCCGTGTTCGCCGGCGGCTACCTGGCGATAAGTTACCTGCTACTGCCCTGGCTTTACACCGTGGGCTGAACGAGGGCGGGATAAGCGCAGGCCGTACATGAGAAGCCGGGACGAACGCGATCCGAGGGATTCCCCGAACTTCGGTAACGAACTTTAATTTCTCGGAGGCCGGCGGGTTTCCGGCTTGATGGGCATCCTCCCCATCGGTCTCGTGTTTGGGCCCGGGGTGGTCGCGGCGTCACCCCAGCGGTGTCGCGATGCCGCCGACATGCCTCTTGCGCTACCTCGGCGCCCAAGAGGAGGATAACTTCGCCAAGCGCTCGGCGAGGATTCGCCTGTTGCGGGCGCTCCTGGTCGGCGCTACCGCCTCTTCGGAGCCGGTGGGTGTAGGGCTTCTTTGTCGTGCTGGAGGCCCGTGCATGATCTTCTACCGGGTGGCGCGCCAGCACGGGACGATCCTCGTCGGTCGAGCCGGAGCGCCGCCCTGCGCCCGCCTTTCTCCGCCGCATACGCACCGAATATTCACGGCTCCTTCACGGCTTCTTCACGGCGAGCGGTTACCTTGCTAGGGCGTTGGCGCTTGTCCGGTTCGACCGTACCGGCTCGCGCAGTGAACCGAGAGAAAGAGACCTGGCATGAAGACCCTTCCAAGACGCGGCCGGATCGAGGCCTACCCCGGCGGCAACGACCCTTCGGGCGGGGTGGGGGTGTTCGTTGGATAGCAGCATCTTCTTCGGCGGGTCGGTGCTCGCCGCGGCCATAGCGGGCGTGGTGGCGCTGTTCGCGCCCTGCTGCATCTCGGTGATGCTCCCGGCCTACTTCGCGAGCTCCTTCAAGAACCGCAAGGTCCTCGTCGCGATGACGTTCTTGTTCGGGGCGGGTATAGCGACGGTGATCCTTCCGCTCGCCATGGGGGCGTCTGCGTTGCGCCAGCTGTTCACCACGCAGCACACCGTCATCTACGTCTTGGGCGGGCTCTTTATGCTGGGGCTGGGGGCGTACACCCTGCTCGGCGGCGAGCTCCACCTACCCATGCCCGGGCGGCGCGCGGGCGGCGGCAAGGGCGGCCCCTTGAGCGTCTACTCCTTGGGCCTCTTCTCGCGGTAGGCGACCTTGCCCTCCCGGTCGATGATGATCGTCGAG
>JADDPR010000051.1 GCA_016781775.1 Rubrobacter sp.
CGGCCGTATTGGCGAAACAGAATCTCGGGCCCGCCCAAGCGGTCGAGCCCGTACCTTTTCAGGTAACGCTTCTTCGGGACAACACGACAAAGTCCGGCGGGCCATCCGAAACGATGCCGACACGGACACCCGTGAGTAAGAAAGCCTCAACGAAAGGGAAGGAGCAAGGTACTGAGGAGAGTTTTGTGTCGTCTCCCAATGCACGTACGCGACGAGCGAGAGTTCGACGCTTCTTCGCAGCGAGATGGAGGCGCCACCTCCTCTTCCCTACATTCTCTCGGGCGCTTCGACCCCCAGAAGGTTCAGGCCGGAGGCGAGCACGAGCTTCGTTGCGGCGCACAGGGCGAGCCTGCGCGCCCGGAGCGACTCGTTCTCGACGAGGACTTGATGCACCGTGTAGAAGCGGTGGAAGCGGGTTGCGACGGTCTCCAGGTAGGTCGGCAGGGGGTGGACCTCCCTCTTCGCCGCGGCGTTCTCGATGACGCGCGGGAAGTCGAGGAGCTCCAGGAGGAGGGCTCGCTCCTCGAGGGCAAACTGGCCCGGGGGAACGTCCTTCGTGTTGCTCGGTTCGACCTGTGCGCGGCGGAAGATGCTCGCGATCCGGGCGTGGGCGTACTGGACGTAGTAGACCGGGTTTTCGTCGGATTGCTGAACGGCGACGGCGAGGTCGAAGTTCATCTCGGTGCGGTGCGAGGAGCGCACGTAGAAGTAGCGCGCCGCGTCCTCCCCCACCTCGTCCATAAGCTCGTCGAACGTCACGAAGTTGCCGGCCCGCTTGCTGACCTTGACCTGCTCTCCCCCGCGCAGGAGCTTCACGAGCCGCACGAGCTCGACGTCGAGGAATTCCCCGGGCAGCCCGAGGGCGACGATCCCGGCCCGGATGCGCGGCGGGTACCCGGCGTGGTCCGCGCCGAGCACGTCCACGGCGGTCCCGAAGCCACGCTCCCACTTGTCGCGGTGGTAGGCGAGGTCCGGCGCCATGTACGTGTACGAGCCGTCTTTCTTCACCAGGACCCGATCCTTGTCGTCCCCAAACTTAGAAGACGCGAGCCACAGCGCGCCCTCGCTGCGGTAAGCGTGGCCGCGCTCCTCGAGCTCCTCGATGACCTTCACGATCTCGCCGGAGTCGTAGAGGCTCTTCTCGTTGAAGAAGCGGTCGAAGCCGGTTCGGGCGCGGGTGAGGGTCTCCCTGATCCCGGCCATGCACCAATCCGTCGCGAACGGCGTGATTTGTGCCAGCGCCTCGGCGGGGTCGGAGTCCAGGTAACGGTCGCCGTCCTTCTCCTTCAAGGCTTCGGCGATGTCGCGGATGTACTCGCCCTTGTAGAGGGCCTCGGGATCGGAGACGGGCCACTCGCGGCCGAAAAGCTCGGCGTAGCGCGCGGCGACGGACTCCCCGAGAAGACGGATCTGGTTTCCCCCGTCGTTGAAGTAGTATTCGCGCGACACCTTCCGCCCCGACGCATCCATGATCCTGGCGAGCGAGTCGCCGTACGCCGCATGGCGCCCATGCGCCGCCGTCATCGGCCCGGTGGGGTTGGCGCTCACGTACTCCAGCACGATCGAGGCGCCCGAAGCCTCCCGGCGGCCATAGTCCTCTCCGCTGGAAAGAATCCCACCAAGCTCTTCCCCAAACGCCTGCGACGAGACCCGGAAGTTAATGAACCCCGGCCCCGCCACCCCGACGTCGTCGACGAAGGGCGCCTCCAATGCATCCACAATGCCCTGGGCCACCTCGCGCGGGTTGCGCCGGAAGACCTTCGCGTTGGCAAGGGCGACGTTCGACGCGAAATCGCCGTGCGACGTCTCGTTGGGCCGCTCCACGTGCACCCCATCGAGCTGCACCCCATAGGCCTCATGGGCCGCCTGGCGCAGGGCGTCGGCGAGTCGCGCCTCCAGGCTCACGAGCGACCCTCCCCACGCCCCAGCAGCTCGTCCATCAACCGCCGGTTCTCCGCCGCGGCCCGCTCCGCCTCGCCCTCGTCCCTCACGAACCGGACCTCGAACACGTCCCCGATGCCACAACCTTCCGGCAACAACTCCCGCGGCACGTCGAACGTCCGACGCCCCTCCGGGTAAACGACAAGAACCGCCATACCATCGTCCTCGAAACTGTCTATCTGCACCTGCATATACGTGCACATGTTACCGCTTTTGGAGGCGGTCAGCCGGTCAGCACGCATCGGGCTTCGGCCTCGCTCTCAGCCCGTCGGCAAGGGCCGATCCTATCTCTTACGGGATCCGAAGCCGTAGATAGGGGGAGATTGGCATCGAAAGTAGTGACGACCGGCAAAAAAGCAGCTTCATCACAAGAAGCCGACAGGCCGAAATGCTGGCGGGCCGACCGGCTAATAGTGGTACTTCTCGCCCCTGTTGATCTTGGCTGCTCTGTAAAGTTGCTCGAGGAGGACCACCCGGGCGAGGGCGTGGGGCAGGGTGATGCGTCCGAAGGAGAGCCTGGAGTCTGCCTTCTGGAGGACCTCCGGTGCGAGCCCGAGCGGGCCGCCAAGTACGAAGGCGACGTGGCTGTTTCCGGAGAGGCCCAGGTCCTTCAGGCGACTCGCCAGGTTCTCGGACGAGAAGGCCTGGCCTCTCTCCCGGTCCAGGACGACGACGTGGGCACCCTCGGGGAGGCGCTTGAGGAGCTTGTTGGCTTCGCTGGAGAGTACTTCTTGCCGGCTTCGGCGGTTCAGGTCCTCCTCGGGAACTTCGATGACCTCGACGGGGAAGTAGCGGCGGAGGCGCTTCAGGTAGTCTTCCGAGCCGTCTGCGGTCCAGCCCCTTAGACGCCCGACGGCGAGGATGGTGGCCCGGCGTATCATCGCTCCCTAGCCCAGATCGAAGAGGCGAGAGCGCTCCGCGCCCTCCCCTTCGTAGCGGTAGACGTGCGGGTGGGTCTCGATGGGTTGGCCGACCTCGATCCAGGGCGTCGGGTGCCTGGCGATAGCCGCTCGGACCCTTATGCCGTCGTAGCCGGCGGCCTTGAGTACGCGGCGCGCGGTGCCGGTCGCGCGCATCGGGGAGTTGTTGGTCTCCGAGAGGTGGGCGAGGACGAGGTCCTTGAGGCCGTGCGGGGCGAGGGCGAGCGCCGCTTCCGCCGCCTGCTCGTTGGAGAGGTGGCCGTTGCGGGAAGCCACGCGCCGCTTGAGGTCGGCGGAGTACGGGCCGCGCCTGAGCCACTCGGGGTCGTGGTTTGCCTCCAGGACAAGGGCCTCGACCCCACGCATGTGCTCGACGATCTCCATGCTTATCTCCCCAAGGTCGGTCGCGAGAGCAGCGGACTTCCTTCCGTCGGAGATGCGGAGCCCGTAGGTCGGCGTGTCGTGCGGCACGGCGAAGAAGGTCGCGGCCAGGGCGCCAAAGTCCAGGATCTCCCCGGCGGGGACGGGCTCGGCTCCCTTTACCTCCTCGGCGACGCCGCTCGCAGCGTATACCGGGATGTGGCGCTCGCGCAGGAGCGACCTTACCCCCGAGGTATGGTCCGCGTGGCCGTGCGTGAGGAAGACGGCCGAGACGTCGTCGAGGCCCCGGCCGACGCGGGACAGAAGACCCTTCAGACGCTTGCACGAGAGGCCAGCGTCCACGAGGACCCCGCGCTTTCCGGTCTCCAGATAGGTGGCGTTACCCGAGCTGCCGCTCGAGAGTACGCTCAAACGAAAGACCGACTCCAAGGTTTCTTCTACCTCCAGAAGATGCCACTCCCGACCGGCGAAGATCTTAGCACGCCGCCCGGGAGGGCTCTCTTCGGGATGAAGCAGCGCTGAAGACCTCCCCTAGACCAGTTCCGCCTGAACGACTATGCGGTCGACGTAGTCAGGAAGGGTGCAAGTCTGCAGCGAGAGCAGGGACTTGTCCGGCACGGGGTTCATCACTTCGACGTTGTCGGCCGGGACGACCACCTGCTCGGTAACGGTGTACTTGTACTCCCCGCCTGCGGAATCGGTGACGAAGATCTCGTCCCCCGGGAAGAGCTGGTCGAGGTCGTAGAAGACGCGGTCGGACCCGGTATCGGGATAGCCTAGGCGATGCCCCGCGACGTAAACGTTCGCCCCCTCCTGCCACGGGTAGCCTGTGGCGGGGATGTGGGCCGTGCCCTCCTTGAGGGCCTCCTCCGACACCTCGTCGAAAGCAGGAACGCCCTCGAGCCCCAGCTTGGGGATGGTGATGTAGAGCGTCTTGTCTTTGGGGCCGCCCGGGTCGCGTCCGAAGTTGAACGGCTTGACCGCCGGGATCGCGCCGGCGGAGCCGGCGCCCTCGATCTGGATCGGCTCGGCCTCCGTGCTGGTGTCGTTCCAGCCCTTGAACTCCGGCATCCCCGTCTTCTCCTCTTCGGAGAGGACGTCCTCGGGTAATAACGCCTGGACGGTGCTCCCTCCTGAGGCCGGAGCGGTCTTCTCGACGGCCGGGGCCGTCGTCCGTGCCTGCTCCCGGGGTGCGGCCTCCGACCGTTCCGCCGGAGCCTCGTTCTGGGCGGCCGGAGACCCCCCGCAAGCGGGGAGCGCTACGAAGAGCACGAAAAGGAGCAGGGCGGATAACGCCCTGCTCCGGTGGTGCATTATGGCTTGCGTAGTGTTCAGACTAGTAAGCCTTCCCGCAGTAAGCCTTCCCGCTGCTCGCCACGGGATTCTCGCCACCCGTATCCATCATCGAGCCCATGCCGAGGAATGGGGCGACCGCCGCCAGGACCTCATCTTGGGTCAGCGCGGCCGGGAACGGCGTGTTCGCCGGCGGTACGACCCCGATAAGGTTGCCCACGGTGACGACGTGCTCGCCCTCGACCCCTGCGATGCTCGCGGCCGCGGCCAAGACGGGCGCCGCCTGGATCATCGTGCCCGCGCCGAGGTAGGCACCGACACCGACCGGCTCGAAAGTGAACGCGAGGTTCAGGATCGACTCCTGGCTGGAGAACGCGTCCGCCGGGAAGGTGAACGTCGGCTCGGCGACGGGGGTCCCGCCGTTCTCCGTGATAAGCCCGATAAGGGCGTCCACGTGCGCGCCCTCGGTATCGCGCAGCATGGTCACGGCGGCCAGAGCGTCGCCCGAGAGGACGCCGGAATCCACCGCTCTCAAGTAGAACTCGTACTCCAGGTACTCAAGCGTGAGGGCAAAGTTAGCGATCTCCAGATCGCCGCCGGCGGGAGCAGCAGGAGCGGCACCTCCGCCGCCACCGCCGTAGGTCTGGGCGTCGGCGTTACCGGCGAGCAACGCCGAGCCGGCCACGGCGCCGACGCTGGCCGCCGCCAGAGCCTTCAGGAAGTCCATTCTCGTCCGCGGCCGGGCGAAGCCCTCCACGTCCGGAACGTTGATCGTTTGCTTGTTCATCGTTCTATCTCCTCCCTTATGCCGTGACGCCGAATGGGGCCACAGCCTCGAGGACGGCCTCTAGCGGCAAGGCCTCCTCGAAGATAACGTTGTTAGGCGGGACGACCCCGTTGAGGATCTTGATTGCGTTCCAGTGCTGGCACTCGGCGTTGTGGATCGAGAGCGCCGACCCGAGCAGCGGCGAGCCTATCAGCGCCGGAGCCGCCCCCTGGTATGCCCCGATGCCGACCGGCTCGAAAGTCGCAGCGAGGTTCAAGAACGCCGCCGGATCGGCGAAGACGCCGTCGGGGAAGGTCAACATCGGCGTAGCCGGCACCGAGCCGCCGTTGTCCACGATGGCGGCCGCCAGAGCGTCGGCGTGCGTCATCTCGGCGTCCCTGATCGCCGCTATCTGCGTCTCGGCGAAGCTGTTGCCGGCGAAGATACCGGCGTTGATCCCCTCGGCGTAGAACGTACCCTCCAACAGCTCCAGCTTGTAGGCAAGCTGCAGAATTGCCAGAGGTCCGGCGGCCTGGTAGCCCTCGTGCACCGCGAACGCCGGACGAGCCGCGAACGCGAGCCCTCCTGCACCGGCGGCCGCTGCGGCCCCGGCTATCGCTGCCGTCTTCAAGAAGTTGCGCCGCGAGTACTCCCGGTCAAACCCGACCGGGGAGATGCGGCTTTCGACTCCGTCCATCCCTTGACTCCTTTCTGTGTGGGACCCCATGGCCCCTAAAGAACAACCACGATTTTCGTTACGTTACCTCTACGGAGTTCCCCCCGCCCCGGATCACCAGCCCCCCAAAAACCTCCCCTGCGTGCTTCGCCGACGGTCCCCGTGCATGACAACAGGCGCCCTCCACGCCACGAGAACGCATCCTACCAGCAATCAGTACATCTGAGCAACCAAATTCTTCGTTTTTCTTCAAGTTTTTTCACAGAATGATCCTGAAGGGTGCGACCACAAGCGCCGCAGCATAACAACCCCCATCGTGGGAGAAGCAAATGCCATTTTTCTCCGGGTTAGCGCCGGGGGTGATCCGGGACGGCGGGGCTTGCGTAAGATACGGGCATGGCAGACAGGGGGCGACAGTACCTTCTTATGGCGGACGAGGACCTCATGGCCCTCGTCGACGGCGAGGACTCGCAGGCTTTCGCGGGGTTGTACGATCGGCACGTTCGGGCGGCCTACTCGCTCGCCTACCGGATGATGGGTGAGCGCCAGGCGGCTGAGGATCTCGCGCAGGAGGCTTTCTTGGAGGTGTGGCGGGCGGCACGCAGTTACAGGGCGGAGAGGGGGAGCGTGCGAACCTGGATCCTTTCTATAGTCCACAACCGCGGCATCGACCAGCTCCGCTCGAGCGCGAGCCGTCGCAGGACCCAGGATAAGGTCGAGGCGGTCGCCGTCACGACGCAGCCGAGCGAGGCCTTCGCGGAGACGTGGCGCAACTCCCAGAAGGTGCAGGTGCGCGAGGCGCTGAAGGTCCTCCCGCCCGAGCAACTCAAGGTGCTGGAGCTCGCTTACTTTTCGGGCTACACGCATTCGGAGATCGCGGAGCTTCTCGACCTGCCGCTCGGGACGGTCAAGGGCCGCATGAGGCTGGGCCTCAAGAAGATCCGGGAGTACTTTGAGGACCGCGGGATGGCGGTGCCCGGATGAGCGGCCCGACGAGAGGCCCGGGCCGGGACGCGGAGCGCTTCGAGGAGCTCGCCGCGGTCTACGCCCTCGGCGCCCTGACCGGGGAAGAGAGGCTGTGGTTCGAGGCCTACCTCGCCGAGCACCCCGAGCTGAACGCGGAGGTCGAAGAGCTCGGGAGCGTCGCCAACCTGCTCGCCCTCGCCCCGCCGGAGCAGGAGCCGCCCCCCGGCCTGCGCCGGAGCGTACTGGAGAGGGTGGGAGCGCCGCGCGAGGTCGTGAGCGGGATGGCGGACCGGCGGTCCCGCCGGGCGGAGAGGATGGGGCGGCTCCTGCGTCCGGGGGCGCTGGCGGCGGCAGCGGCGGCGTTCGTAGCCGTGATCGGTCTGCTCGTTTGGAACCTCACGCTTCAGGACCAGAACGGGGAACTGCGCGCGCAGAATGGCGACTTGCAGGGGGAGATCGCCGAGCGGCGCGCGGTCGAGATGGAGGGCTCGGGGCTCGCGAGCAACGCAGGCGGGGAGGTACTTCTCATGGAGGAGGATAGGGCCGTGCTCGTCGCCAGCCAACTGCCGCCCGCCCCCGAGGGCAAGGTCTACGAGACCTGGATCATCCGCGACGGCATGCCGGAACCCGCGGGTCTGTTCGAGCCGCGCAACGGCGAAGCCGCCTCGACCGTGGAGGGCTCGGTGGAGGACGCGGAAGTCATCGCGGTCACGCTAGAGCCCGAGGGCGGCTCGCCCATGCCGACGAGTGAACCGATTCTCGTCGCCGAACTCGCCTGAGGGAGGCGGAGCGCCTCCGGCTTGCTGCCCGCGCGTTTACTTTGGCTCAAATGCGGGTAGTACCGGGCGTAGCGAGGAAAGGAGAAAGCATGTCGGTAGCTCGTGTAACCGAGATCAGCGCGACCTCTCAGTCGAGCTTTGAGGATGCCATCAAAGAGGGCATCAACCGCGCCACCAGCACACTTCGGGGTGTCGAGGGAGCGTGGGTCAAGGACATGAACGTCATGATCGACAACGGCAACATCGTCGGCTACAAGGTCAACCTGGCGATTACGTTCCTGCTCGAGGATGCTCAGAGCATCAGTTAGACCACACTCCGAACGGATACTGTGAGGGGCGCCCCGGTCGGAAGGCCGGGGCGTTTTTGTGTATCGGACGCGGGCTAAGCCTCCGTGGCGATACAGTCCAACGCGACGGCGGCCGTCCAGGACTGGTCGTCCGAGCCCAGGGGCTCGCCGGTGAACGGCTCGAAGTACTCCGCGAAGCCGCCAGCGGAGAGTTGCTCCAGGGAGTGGCGTCTGAGCTCGGCGGCGCGCTCTTCCTCGCCCGCCAGCCTCAGCGAGCGCCAGAAGAGCCAGCCCATTACCGGCCATACCGGGCCGCGCCAGTACGCCCGGGGATGGAACCGCGCTTCTTCGGGGCTCGTGCTCGGGGGGAGCGGCCAGCGCAGGCGATCGTGGCCCACGAATGCTTGCGAGTAGAAGAGCCGTAGCAGTCCTTCGTGGTGTGGGCCCCCGTCGCCGGAGATTAGGGGCGCGAAACCGGCGATCGTGCGGACCTGCAAGGGCTCACCGGAGCGTAGGTCGTGGTCCAGGCAGAGGCCGAGGACCTCGTTGTAGCAGGCGTCCAGACCTCGGCGGCCGCGTTCTATCCAGCACCCTATCGCCTCGCGGTCCCCGTCGGGGGCCTCGATGATGCGCGCGATCTCTCCCAACGCTCCGTTCGCCGCTACGAGGATCGCGCTGAACAGGACGTCTTTGACGAGGAAGGGATGGGAGCCGTAGATCGTCGCCTCGTCGTAACGGGCGCGCTTGAGCCCCTCGACGAGCCAGAGGAAGCGGTCGTACTCTTCGGAACTCGGGCGCTCCGAGGGCTCGTCTACGAACCCGAGGTCGGGGCGCGCGTAGGGCGACAACTCCCCCACCTTCACGTTCGCCAGAGCGGCGTCCCAGCGCGGGGAGTTGTCGGTGCCGCTCTCCCACGGATGGTAGATCGTCACGAGCCCCGAGCCCTCCGGATCCCGCCACGTCGCCAGGTACCGGTGCCAGGCGAGGAGGCGCGGGTAAGCCTGCAGGAGAAAGGAGCGAGCCGCTTCCTCGTCGGCGGTTCCGCACGAGACCTCGTAGATGTGCAGGGCGGCGATGGCGTGGACGGCGGGTTGGCACAGGGCGCTCGTCGGGCGCGGGGTCCCGAGGGCGCTTCTGGAGAGCGAGGCCGAAGCCCAGTGTTCCGGGCCGAGAAGGTAGCTTCCGGGGGGAGCTTCGGGGTTGAAGACTATGTGCGGGATCTTGCCGGTCGTCCACTGGCCGTCGAGGAGGGTCGTCAGCTCGCTTATGGCCCGGCGCGTGTCGAGGCGGGCGAGGCCCACGGCGATAAACGCGCTGTCCCAGCTCCACTGGTGCGGGTAGAGGTGCGGCGCGGCCCTCGTCCAGCCGCCCATGTCGTTGCGGCGGAGAACCTCCGCGGCCCTCTCGAACATCCCGGGAAGCGATTCGGACATTGGTCTCACCATACCCCGGGCGGGCCGGGACCATGCCGGGGGTGCCACGGGAGGGTGGGACAAGCTCTCTGGAATGGTGTTAAAAAGGGCTCGTGATCCGACTAGGCTACCCGGCGCAGAACCTGACGATACCGGCGGGGACGAACCACACCTGCCGCCTGGCGAGCCTCCCGGACGCCGAGAAGGTGCGGGCGCTCGTGTGGGAGAACGTCACCGCCCTGGAGACGATCATCCGCTGGAACGCCGAGCGCGGCATCTCTCTCTTCAGGATGGGGCAGGCGATGGTGCCGTTCGCCTCCCACCCGGGGTTTCCGTACGACTGGGAGGAGGAGCACGGCGAGGACCTCCGCTGGATCGGGAACCTCGCCCGCTCCCTCGGCGTGCGCCTGAGCATGCACCCCGGCCAGTTTATCCAGCCCGGGAGCCCGAAGCCGGGGACCTCGGAGCGGAGCCTCGCCGAGCTACGCTACGTAACGCGCCTCTTCGACCTCTTGGGGAGCGACGACTCCGTCATGGTCCTCCACATGGGCGGGGCCTACGAAGATAGGGCCGAGACGGCGCGGCGCTTCGTCGAGGTTATAGCGCCGCACACCGAGATCCTCAAGTACCTGGCGCTCGAGAACGACGAGCGCATCTGGCCCATAGGCGAGATCGCCGCGACCGCGGCCGCCCTCGGCGTCCCCGCCATCCTCGACTCCTTCCACCACAGCATACACCCCGGAGGCCTGACGCTCGAAGAGGCCGTCGACCTCGCCATCCCGACCTGGGAGGGCCACGGGCGGCCGAAGTTCCACCTCTCCAGCCAGGACCCCGACAAGCGTCCGGGCGGCCACGCCTACCTCGTGGACCCGGCGGACTTCGAGACCCTCGTGGCGGCGCTCCACGGCAGGGAGGCGGACGTCATGATCGAGGCGAAGGGCAAGGAAGAGGCTCTCGTGGCGCTCGGCGTGAAACTCGAGGTTTAGGGGGAACGTAGGGCTCGGGTTCGAAATATCGCATATCTTCGTGCCTACGACGCTACCCGTGCCGCAACGATCGGAGACTTGCGATGGTCGAAAGGTTCGAGTAAACATCATCGGGATGGGACCGGGCGGGGAGGTCGCCGCCGGACGTCTCCTCAAGGCCGGCAAGAAGGTCGCGGTGGTGGAGAGGGAGCTTATCGGAGGGGAGTGCGGCTACTGGGCTTGCATCCCATCCAAGACCCTACTCCCCCCGCCGGAGGTTCGCAACGAGGCGGCGCGTGCCGCAGGGTCGAGCACACCCACGCTCGACCTCGAGGCCGTCTTCGACTACCGGGACGTCATGATCCGGCACCTCGACGACTCCCGCCAGGTGAAGGGCTACGAGGGGAAGGGCGCGACGGTCATCAAGGGTGAGGGGCGTCTCGCCGGCGAGGGCCGGGTCGAGGTGAACGGCGAGGTCTACGAGGCGGAGCACGTGATCCTGGCGACCGGCTCCTACTCCAACCCCCTCCCCATCGAGGGCCTCGACGAGGTGCCGGTGTGGACGAACCGCGAGGCCACCACCACGCGGGAGGTCCCGGGTCGGGCCGTGATCGTCGGCGGCGGGCCGAACGGGGTGGAGACGAGCCAGTGGCTCTCCCGCCTCGGCTGCGAGGTGACTCTGGTCCAGCACGCCGACGTGCTCGTGAACCGCGAGGATCGCAGGGTCGGCGAGATTATCGTGGGCATCCTCGAGGAGGAGGGCATCGGGGTGCGCGTCGGACGGAGGGTGGAGAGGGCCCGCAAGGAGGGCGAGGGTGCTGTCGTCACCCTCGACGACGGGGAGGAGATCCCCACGGACGTCGTCGTCACCGTCGCAGGCCGGACGCCGCGGACGGAGGGGATCGGTCTCGAGTCCGTCGGCGTCGAGCCGGACGGGAAGGGCATCGCCGTGGACGAACGATGCCACGTGGTAGGGGCGCCGGAGGGCGTCTGGGCGGTGGGCGACGTGACGGGGAAGCTCTTGTTTACGCACGTGGCCCAGTATCAGGGGAGGGTCGCGGCGGCGAACATCATGGGCGAGGATCGGGGCGCGAGCTACGACGGCGTGCCCAGGGTCGTTTTCTCGGACCCGGAGATCGCGGCCGTCGGCCTCACCGAGGAGGAGGCGCGTTCTCGGGGGATGGACGTGACCGCCGTCACCCTGGATCTGCCGGAGACCATCGCCCGGCCGTGGACCTACGAGCAGGAGCCGCGCGGCACCCTGAGCCTCGTCGCCGATCGGGAGCGCGGGGTGCTCGTCGGGGCCTGGGCCGTGGCGCCGCAGGCGGGGGAGTGGATCCACCACGCCGCGACCGCGATCCGCGTCGGCATCCCCGTGACGGAGCTCCGCGACGGCGTCGCCCAGTTCCCGACCTTTACGGGCGCGTACATAGACGCTTTCGAGATGCTGGACGTC
>JADDPR010000520.1 GCA_016781775.1 Rubrobacter sp.
GCGACCTCCTGGAAGAGGTCGTTGTGGGCGTTGAAGAAGAACGAGAGCCTGGGCGCGAACTCCTCGACCTCAAGGCCCGCGCGCGTCGCCGCCTCTACGTACGCGATCGCGTTCGCGAGGGTGAACGCGAGCTCCTGGACGGCCGTCGAGCCCGCCTCGCGGATGTGGTAGCCGGAGATGGAGATGGTGTTCCAGCGCGGGAGCTCCCTGGCGCAGTAGGCGAACATGTCGGTCGTGATCCTCATGGACGGCTCGGGCGGGTAGATGTACGTCCCGCGCGCCAGGTACTCCTTGAGGATGTCGTTCTGCGTCGTGCCGGTCACGCTCCTGGCTTCGGCCCCCTGCTCCTCGGCGACGAGGCCGTAAAGGAGGAGCAGGGTCGAGGCGGTCGCGTTGATCGTCATGGAGGTCGAGACGTCCTTGAGGGGTATGCCGTCGAAGAGCTCGCGCATGTCGAGCAGGGAGTCGATGGCGACCCCGACCTTGCCGACCTCGCCCAGGGCCAGGGGATGGTCCGAGTCGCGGCCCATCTGGGTGGGCAAGTCGAAGGCGACGGAGAGGCCGGTCTGGCCCTGCTCGGTGAGGTACTTGAAGCGCCTGTTGGTCTCCTTGGCCGTCCCGAAGCCGGCGTACTGGCGCATGGTCCAGGGACGCCCCCGGTACATCGAGGGGTATACGCCGCGGGTGTAAGGATACTCCCCCGGGTCTCCGAGCTTCTCAGGGTACTCGGAGGCGTCGAAGTCCGCGGGTCCGTAGACGGGCTTTACCTCGATCCCGGATTCCGTCAGACGAATCCCGTCACGGCTCTGGCGCTTCTCGGTATCCAACTCTGCTGCCCCTCCCCTACCGCTTGCCGTTCGGTCTCTCGACGAGCTCCGTGAGGACCCCGAATGCCTCGCGCGGGTGGACGAAGGCCATCCTGGTCCCCCCGGCGCCTACCCTTGGTTTCTCGTCTATAAGGTCGACGCCACCCCTTTTGAGCTCCTGCAGGGCGGTCGCGATGTCCTCGACCTCGAAGGCGACGTGGTGGAAGCCCGGGCCGCGTTTGCCCAGAAACTTGCCCACCGGGGAATCCTCGCGTGTGGGCTCAAGAAGCTCGATCTTGGACTCCCCCACGCGGAACATCATGGCCCTTATGCCCTGATCCGGGACCTCCTCGGGCTCGCCGACCTCGACGCCGAAACGTTCCACGTAGAACCGGGCCGCTGCTTCCAGATCCTCGACGGCGTAGCCGAGATGCTCTATCTTTTCAAGCAAGCTTCTCCTCTCTTGTCCCGGATTCTAGTCCATGATCGGCCGTAACGCCGATTCAACGGTACCGATTCGGCTATAAACTGCGTCGCGCAAGAGATGCAAACGACGGGAGGAGATGACGATGGCGGAGGGCGTGATGCAGAGGATCCAGGAGCTCTCGAAGCTGCGAGAGGACCTTGTTGCCCGCGAGGGAAGCCACCGCGCGACGGAGGAGGATCACGATACCCTGAGGCGCCTCGACCACGACCTGCAGGTCTTGTGGGACTTGAGGCGCCGGGAACTCGCGGGCGAACAGGTCTCGCTCGACGAGGACTACTACGACAACTACACGCGTTACACCGACGCGGACGACCCTCCGGGTCGCTAGCGAGGGCGGGCCTCCCTAGTAGCCCCGGATGTTCGGGTTCTGGGAGACCTCGTTCCACTCGGCGACGCCGGAGGCCTTTTGGAGCACCTTGACCAGCTCGTGCAGGTCGTCCTCGCTGAAGGTTTCCCGCCCGGCCTCGGGGACGAAGTTCAGGGTCCGGCCGTCGCCGTAGCGGACCACGATCTCGCTCAGCCTGAACACGGATGAGTTCTGGCTGTCTATCTGACGCTGCCTGATTATGCCGTGCATGTGACCTTCCCCTCTAGCGGCTCTGCAAGTCTAGTTGGCTGGAGATGGAGTCGAGGTAGGTGGCCGCCTGACTGAGCTCGTAGGAGCCATACCGGTCACGTATGCGCGGCTTCAGGGTCTCATGATCGCCCGTGTCGAACCGCAGCACGATCTCCGTGATCCCGTAAGGGTCGAGGCCGCTCCCCATCTGTAGCGGGCTCCCCCTCCATTCCCCGGTTTTCTTTGCCTCCTCGGACATCTGGCCTCCTCCTGAACGATCTGCCTTCGAACGGCACCAACTATACCCGAGCGCGCGGCCCGAGGACCATCAGAACGGCCACAGGGGTGCCGCGGCCACGAGCAGGGGGGCGAAGATCAGGGCGGGCAGCATGTTCGCCACGCGCACCTCCTTGAGTTCCAGCAGGATCAACCCGAGGCCCAGGATCAGGACGCCCCCCGTGGCGGTCGTGGCCGAGATCATCGGTTCGGTGACCACCCCCTCCAGAAGACCGGCCGAGAGCGTGAGCGCCCCCTGCACGACGAGCACGGTACCCGCGGAGAGCAAGACCCCCCATCCGAGGACCGAGGCGAAGGAGAGCGCGGCGACAAAGTCGAGCGCGCTCTTCAACGCGAGGAGGCTGTAATCGCCCGAGAGTCCGTCCTCGATGCTACCGAGAATGGTCAACGGCCCCACGCAGAAGAGCAGGCTGGTCGTCACGAAGGCCCGGCTCACCGGGCTCTCGCCCTTCGAGAAGCGCCTCTCCAGACCGTCGCCGAAACGCTTGAGGGCCCCGTCGATGTCCAGAATCTCCCCGACCACGAGGCCCGAGATCACGCCGACGAGCGGCACGAGGGGGTTGTCGAACCCGACGAAGCTCTGGATGCCGACGAGGAGCGTGACGATCCCGATGGCCTGCATGGCCGTCTCCCGCATCCTCTCAGGAAGCTGGGCTCCGACGAGGGTGCCTATCCCCCCGCCGACCA
>JADDPR010000025.1 GCA_016781775.1 Rubrobacter sp.
AGGACGACGACGATGCGCGCCTACGACCGCGAAGAGATGTCGGGGATCATCGGAAGGATGGGGCCTTCGCCGGGGGCGTGAGGCCTGTCTCGCTACCAAGGCGGGGCCGAGGCCGCTAAGGGTCCCGGCCCTCCCTCTTGCCCCTATACACTCACCTGCCGAGAGTTGGTGTTCTCGGAAGCTCACATACAGCATGTTGCATAAACCGGACCCCGATCGCCCCCCAGAGCCCTTCGGCGCCCGATCCGGCGCGGGGAGGCGACCACAACATCTTGTGGGGTTGGATAAAGATGCGAAAAGGTGAATGCTTGAGGGGCTGCCGAGAATCGCAGTCTTCTCGGAAGCCGCCCCCGGGCCCATTCATCTCGTAACGCCTCCGGACGCGAGAAAGCCGGGCCCCGAAGAGGACCCGGCCCTGTTCGTCTCCGGGGACGCGGGTCCCCTTCCCGCCGGTCCTGCTACGAAGCGCGCCTCACGACGAACGCCGCGACGCCGAGTCCCAACGCCGCCGATGCCCCGCCGATAAGCTGCACGAACGGGAGACCGCCGGTGTCGGGAAGCGCCGCTCCCGTGGCGGGTGGCGCGGCGGGCGCCGCGGAGACCTGCAGCTGCAGCGTGCCGCCGACGGTCGGGGGAAGGCCCTGCGCCAGCGGCGTGTGGTCCAAGGCCCCGCCGAAGGTACCGCTGCCGCCGGAGAGCGCGACCCCGTTTATGCTGCCGCCGAGAACGGCGACGTCGGTGGCCACGTCGGCGAGGCTGCCGTCCGCGTTCCACCGTACCGTACCGTCGGTGAAGGTGCCGAAAACCGTCCCCCAAGAACCGCACAGCGCCCACTCGCCGCCGACCACGTGGTTCGTCACCGCGGGCCCGGGGGAGGGCGGCGCGTAGTCGACGGAGGAGAAGAGCACCCCCGGCAACCCCCCGGCCACGTCCCCGACGAAGGTGGCCCCGAAGCGGGTATCGCCCGAGATGGTGCCCGCCGAGATCTCGTAGCCCCTCCCCGCGGCCACGGTGTCCGCGAAGCCGGTGGGGCCGGCGGCTTGCGGGGTGGCGAGGGCCGGCGCGGAAAACGTGGTGGTGGGGACGCCCGTCAGACGTTCGAGGGCTATGGGAACGACCGCGCATTTGTCCGCCGGGGGCGATCCCGCGGGGATCACCTGGGCCGCGGCCGGACCCGCGAGGCCGAGCGTCGAGACCGCCACCACCGCCGCGGTCGCGAGGACCGAAGCGAACCTATTGGGCATACGCCCCCCTTTTACCCCTCGTCTTTGGCTAGCAGCACACACCATAGCCGCGATCCGCCTCAATTCACCATCTCCTTGTTCTCCCGCAACCCCCGGTGGCTGCTCCCAGCTCGTCATGTTGGGACCGGTGGGGGGGCGGGAGCAATGGGAAATTTGTCCTACGTCCGGATGGGCGTTTGTCCCTTGCCCGTCGATCCCCGAAGGACCCCGGCCGGTCGGCGCAAAGGAGAGCCGGGCTGGGCTTTTAGGAGGGGGGTAATGGTGCCAGCCCGGTCTACCTCGATAGTAGCAATCCGACTTAACGACCGGGTTACGAACCCGTTACGGTTCTTTGCGTGCCGGCACGAGAAAGGCCGGAGCCCCCGATCCCCCGAGGCGCAAGCCGCCCGCGCGGCCGTCTCCTGGCGCTGGTACTCGAGGATCTCCGTGAGCCAGTCCTCCCCGTCGTCGTGGGCGAGGCGCATCAGCTTGTGGAGGGTCTGGAGGGAGTCGAGGAGGAGGTCCAGCGGGGGGACGCCGCCGGAGTTCCGCTCGTCCTCGGCCCACCGGGCGATCATCCCGCGCACCCCTTCGGACGGGTTTGGGTAGGCGCGGGAGAGCGCCTCGTAGTGGTCGTTGTCGCTCGGACCCTCGCCCCTCATCCGGTTCACGGCGGCCTCGAGCTCGCGCTCCACGATGGGGTTGAGGTCCGGGGTGTGGGGGTTCCCCGTCCCGCACGGCTCTGGCCCGCCGCGCCCGGTCCCGCCGCCCGTGGTTCCTCGCGCGTTGCCGCCTCTAGGCCCCCGTGAGGGGCAAGACCGGGTACATGATGTCGGAAGGGTCGAGGCTGTGGAGGAGGCCCCTGGCGTGGCCCATCTCGTGCGCCAGCAACCGCCGAAGGTCCGTCGGCCCCGCCCCGACCCTCTCCAGGTAGCACGCGTTGACGACGATGAAGCCCTGGATGGTGTAGCCGTCGTAGTACGGAGCGTAGAAGGCTCCCACGTTGTTCGGCAGGCAACCGCTGTAGATGGGCACGTAGCCGTCCGTGTCCGCGAAGCCCACGTCGCTGTCCGGGCCCACGAAGCCGACCTCCGCTGCCTCCGCCCGATCCGGCGCCGCCAGCGCCACGAGCGCGGCCGCGAGGAGGGCGGCTAGCAGGAGCTTCGCCGCCCCGTAGTACGCCCCCCCGGCGCGCGGCGCGCGCACGGTGCTTACTTCTTGTTCGTTCACCACAACTCCCTTCGGTGGCGCCGGCCCCGGCGACGCGCGCGGGCGCGCCGGGGCCGCGTGTCTCGCTTGTCTAAGCTTTCGTCCCCTCGGGGCTCCGCCTTCTCTAGGCGACCCGGTCGGCGCGGACTATGAGGCGCCCGGACTCGGGCCCCGAGCTCATCAGGCTCGGGCCGATGGTCGTCCAGTCGTCCGGGGTCTCCGTGCAGGTCTGCAAGGTCCTCGACGCTCTCCCTTTACCCCTCTGAAGCAATCGGCGTATCAACTGTTACATACGAGTCGATAAGGCGTCAAGGGCAATCAGGTAAACAATCGGGTGTATTTTCCGGTTCTCCGTAGTCTTGGTGATCGGCGAAACCCTGGGCCAGCGATGGTGTTGGGGGCATCGCATGATCAG
>JADDPR010000265.1:0-106 GCA_016781775.1 Rubrobacter sp.
AGCAGGGCATCGACGTCGCCGCCGCGGACCTCGACCTCAGCCGTTCCCTCGCCCGCCCCTACACCTACGAGAAGGACCCGCGCGGGCGCTTCGGGCTGGTCGCAGA
>JADDPR010000265.1:132-2819 GCA_016781775.1 Rubrobacter sp.
CGTGGGCGGTCGCGCCGCAGGCCTCCGAGTGGATCCACCAGGCGACGCAGGCGATACGGGCCGAGATCCCCATCGAGACGCTCGTGGACGGGGTGGCGCAGTTCCCTACCTACTCGGAGGCGTACGTGAAGGCGCTCGAGCGGCTGGAGCTCTAGCCGGCGAGGCCCGAAAAGAGCGTTACGTAAAACCGACGAAAGGAGCATGGGGATGGCGGAGACGGGACAACCGTACGGGAGGACCCAGTACAGCGAGTATGCCGAGGGGCGCTACGAGAAGCACCGCGCGGATCGCAAGGGGCTTTCGGCCGGCGAGTACGCGGCGGTGATCCAGGGCTTCGTGCGCGAGTACGTGTGCATGGGCCAGTGCAACATGTACGTCATCGCGGCCGAAGATCCCGATCTCAAGGAAGCCATAAAGACCTACCTCGGCGACGTGGGCGACCCGAACATCGCGGAGCTCCAGCAGATCCTCGAGGGGGGCGGCTACGAGCTGCCGGCGTCCCTGGAGGACGTGGCGAGCATAGACGAGCTGGAGGACATAAACACCAAGGCATCGACGACCGGATGATAACGGTCGCCCAGTGGTTCGCCACCCGGGCCTTCATGGAGCTTTGGAACAGCGGCGCGATCATGAGCCAGCGCACGGACGTGCGCGACGCCTTCCTCCGCAACTACCACCGCGCCAACCGCTGGCACGTGGCCTTCTACGACATGGCTGGCCGTGGAGAAGGGCTACCTCGCCCCGCTGCCGAACGTCGAAGCTGGGGGCTAGCGCCCGAGACGGTCGGAGCGAGTACGGCCACGGTGGGAGACCGCGAGAAGCGGTCTCCCACAGATCTGTGGGCTAAGAAAGGAAGGTATCCGCATGAAGTTCGGCGTGGTGGGCCTCGGGAGCATGGGCGGCGCCATGGCGCTGCAGGCCCTGGAGAAGGGGCACGAGGTGGTCGGCTCCTCACGCTCGGAGAAGCCGGAGCTGGCCGAGGCCGGCGTCGAGATCGTGGGCTCGCCGGAGGAGCTGGTCGGGGCGCTCTCGCCGCCGCGCGTCGTCCTCCTGAGCCTCCCAGCCGGAGAGGCGACGGAGAAGATGGCGAACGCCCTGGGCGGCGCGCTCGCGCCGGGGGACGTGATCGTGGACGGCGCCAACTCCCACTGGGAGGACTCCAAGCGCCGCCACGCCGAGCTCTCCGAGAAGGGTGTCCACTTCCTCGACGCCGGCGTGAGCGGCGGCGTCGAGGGCGCGCGCCGGGGCGCGTGCTTCATGGTCGGGGGCGACGAGGAGGCGTTCGGGGTCGCGGAGCCCGTCTTCCGCGACCTCTCGGTCGAAGGGGGGTACTTCCACGCCGGGCCTTCGGGGGCCGGGCACTTCACGAAGCTGATCCACAACATGATCGAGTTCGGCATGGTCCAGGCCATCGGCGAGGGCGTCGAGATGCTCCTGGCCTCCGAGTACGACCTCGACATGCCCGCCCTTTTCGACAACTGGAACCACGGCTCCGTCATCCGGAGCTGGCTCGTCGGGCTGATGAAGAGGAGCCTCGAGGAGTACGGCGACGACCTGGGCGTCCTCGAGCCCTACGTCGAGGACACCGGGGAGCAGGCCTGGGGCGTCCGGTACGCGATGGACAGGCAGGTCCCGATCCCGCTCCTCGCCCAGGCCGTCTGGGGCTTCTACGAGTCTCGCGACCCCGAGCGCCCCTGGGCCAAGGCCGTCGCAGCCCTCCGCAACCAGTACGGCGGCCACCCGGTAAGGAAAAAGCGCTGAGGACGCCCGGATCCTACGCGCGGCCCCCGAACTTCGGGTCCTCCGGTCGCGACCAAGGTCGCTCCTTTGCGAGCGGCAACCCGACCAATCGGCGATGGCCGGCGCCGTAGCCTCCCGTTGTCGGGAGAGAAGAGACGAAGGGGGCGGGACACCCGTACCCAAGAGCAGAGGAGCCCGACCAAACCGGCGCGTGTTCGCGGACGCGTCGGCTCGAGCGCCGTCGAGTCGGGCACCCCGACGGCGCTCGAGGCGGCGCCGCCATCCCCCCATCGCGGGGGACGCGTCGATCGCGAACGGAACGCCCGGCGCGCGGGACCGCTTGGTCGGCCTCGGGTACACGAAAGGCACGTGAACGACGGTAGGAAGCGAAAGGACAGCGCTCTTGGTGCCTCGCGCAAACGACAAAGATAGGAACCTCGTCGGCTCGGAAGCCTTCGACGGCGAGCTCAAGGGGCCGTGGCGGGACGCCCGAGGCCGGAAGGTCTTGGACATCGACGGCGACGAGGTCGGCACCCTGGAGGAACTCTACGTCTACGAGGACGTGCCGGCGGTGCACCTGCTCGAAGTAGCCGGCGCGTCTCGCCGATTCCTCATCCCGGTCGACGCGGTGACAGCCGTCGGAGAAGACGGGGTATCGATCGAGCAGAGCAAGGACGCGGTGCTGGGATCGCCGGAATTCGGCCCAAAGGACGCGCCCGGTCCCGAGGCCAGCTGCGCCGTCTACGACTACTACGGATATCCCGACCCGCTCGCCCTGGGCGAGGGATAATCGGTACGTCGGGAGCCCGAGCCCAAGCGCCCCCGATCTTTGCGGCACCCGCGGCTCGTTCCACGATCTCCCGTTACCACCGGCCAGGAAAGACGGAGCGCCGGCGGCTCCTCCAAACCGCAATCCCCTTATACATATGCCAAAATCCGCATATACT
>JADDPR010000570.1 GCA_016781775.1 Rubrobacter sp.
CTCTCCTCGGCGAGAAACCCCTGGGTCCAGTCCCTGGAGAGCCGCGCGCGGCGGAGCCCGGGCAGGGGGAGCGAGTCCGAAGTCACGTGCTGGCCGTTCCTCCTGCGCCGCCGGCCGAAGGCCTCGACGTCCTCGGGCAGCCACCCGGGCCTGCCGTCGGTGCGCGCCCGGGGTGCGGGGAAGTCGTGGCGCTTCCCCTCGGCCCGCGCCCTCTCCAGCTGATCGACCCGCTGCGGTTTCAAGCCGAGGACCCTGGCCGCCCCGCCGGTGCCGAGGAGCTCGACCTCCCCGCCACCGGCGGCGACGCGCTCCTCGGCGAGCCGCCTCCCCTCGCGCTCCTCGAACTTCTCCTGCAACAGGACCTCGCATTCGTCGACGTCCGGCGAGGGCCCGAAGGCCGCAGAGTAGGCTTCGACGTACAGCTCGCGCGCCGTCCGGTACGCCTCGACGTCGTCCTCGGCCGCAACGGTCACCCTCAGCCCGAGCTTTTCGCCCCCCACCAGGGCCGGACCGCCCCCGAACCCCTTCTTGCCCCCCTCCGCGGCCTCCCGAAGCTTCTCCTCGAACTCGTCGATCTCTTCCGGGCCGAAGCGGTGCCCGAGATCGGGGTCGACCGCGCCGCTGCCCGGCGCCGAGGCTCCCGCCGCGCGAGCGCTCCCGTCCGGAACCCTCCCGAAGATGCCCACGTTGTAAAGCCTGACGCTCAGGATGGCGCTTCTACTTTCGCAGGGTGTCCGGGTGGGGCGAAGAGCCAGAAGGGGAGTAGCGCCCGATCCTACGGACGTCTGGATAATTCGGCCGGGGTGCGCTTAGGCGGCCTCGGCCCCTTCAACGATGTGGGAGGCTTCTACGGCCCTCGCCACTAAAGTTTTCTTCCCTCCGTGCCGATAACCCCAATGAAGCTTCGATAAACTTGGCCGGGGGCAAGAATGCTCTTTGGGTCTATCAGGGGGGATACATCCATGGTTTATGCAAAGCACGCAAGCGTCGTTGTGGTTGCGGTGATACTTGCGGTGGCGGCCGCTGTCGGGCTCTCGGCGGCTAACCCGTCTCCGGCCGAGGCCGCACTCGTTAGCGTGAAAACCTGCGGCGGCGGGAGCATCGACCTGAACACAACCGAGAAGCGGACGCTCGATCTGCACAACCAGACCCGCGCCGGCAACGGGCTGCCGGCCTTGTGCGTGCAACCCACGCTTACCAAAGCCGCCCGCGCCCACTCCCAGGAGATGCTCGACAAGGACTACTTCTCCCATAATTCCTACAACGGCGAGACTTCCGGCGCTCGCCTCAAAAGGTTCGGTTACACGCTAGCGGGCTACAGCTACTACACGGTAGGCGAGAACATCGCCTGGGGCTCCGGCTCTTCCGGCTCGCCGGACGCCATCTTCAAGAGCCGGATGAACAGCACCGGGCACAAGGCGAACATATTGAACAAGAACTTCCGCGAGATCGGGATAGGGGCTCGCACGGGGACCTACAAGAACTACGCGGGCGCCACGATGTACACCGTGGACTTCGCGACCAGGCGCTAACCCGTAGCCCAAGCCGTGCGATCATCGCGGGGCCGAGCCCGGAACAGGAAATCCTCCGCCTCGACTAGTGCCCACGACCTTGGCATTCCTTAGCACCCGACCGGGGTACTCTTCGGAAGCCTCGGCTTTTTGCTTACCGCGAGCGGCAGGCGGCTACCACGGCGAGTTCTAGGCGGGCGGGTATAACCGGGTTCGTCCCGTACCGACGAACGTAGGAGAAACACATATGACGCTCGCGCAACGCTTCGCCCAGATCTTCGGGGCTGTCTACTTGCTTGTGGGCATCAGGGTTCGTCCCCCCGCTCCTCCTGGGAAGCCTGCCCGCCGGGGTCGTGGGGCCGCTCGCGGGCCTCTTGCTGGGCCTGTTCGCCGTCAACTGGTTCCACAGCCTCGCCCACCTCCTAATTGGGGCCGCCGGCCTCGCCACGTACCGCAGCCACACGGCCGCCAAGTCCTACGCCCTCGCGCTCGGCATCGCCTACGCGGGCTGTTCGTGCTCGGGTTGATCTTCGGCCTCAACTTCCTCGGCGGGCTTCTGCCGCTCAACGGAGCGGACCACGTCCTGCACATCCTGACGGCGTTGATCACCTTCGGGGCCTACTTCGCCTCCCGCGGTCAGGAAGGCGTGAACGCCCGGAGGGTTCCTTTGGCCCGCTAGCCGACGACCCGAGGCCAGGAGCTGGGGTCCTTCAAGGCCCCGGCTTTTCGTGTCGAACCGCGGACCGTTATGTAACTTTGTCTCTTTCATTACGGAACCGCAACCTCCACGTCATGGCCCTGTCACATCGCCCCGCTATGGTTGCGGTAGTAAGGAGCCGGGGTGGTCTGGGTTCGGGGGGCCGAGGAAGAGGAGGCGAAGGATGAGGCGGACGATCAAGCTGGCGGTGGCGGCGGCGCTGATGCTGGCCCTAAAGGCCTCCTCGTTCTCCCACAAGACCAGGCCGCGCAGCTTGCCGCTGTGGCGATCCCCGAGGACGATGAACCCCTTGTACCCGTCGTGCTGCTGAAGCTTGGGGATGAGTTGCTCGCGGACGTGGCGTAACGCTTCGTCTATCCTTTCCGGAGGAACCTCCAACGTGGTCACTCGGGCGTACATGCTCCTCCTTCCTCCCGCTTCCCTAGGCGGGCATTCTTACGCTTCGACTCTATCCCCGGTCAGCGAAATACGGAAGGTCGGTTACGAGGATCGAGCAGAAGGGTTGAGCTTCCGAGAACCATGACTCCCGGCAGCAGGGTGAATAAAGACTAGATGAGTGTTGCGAGGATCTCAGGCCCACAGCTCCTTG
>JADDPR010000308.1 GCA_016781775.1 Rubrobacter sp.
GACCTCGACGTCGATACCTACGGGCTAATCGTCCGGCGGCCCTTGGGGGTCATAGGGGCGATCGTGCCGTGGAACTTCCCGACGACCCTGCTCGGCAACAAGCTTGGTCCGGCCTTGATCACCGGCAACGTCGTGGTGGCGAAGCCCGCCGATACCACGCCGCTCACGACCTTGCGGATCGCGGAGATCATGCACGAGGCGGGGCTTCCGGCCGGGGTTTTCAACGTGGTCACGGGGACGGGCGAGGGGGCCGGACAGGCGCTCGTCGAGCACCCGCTCGTGCGAAAGATTGCCTTCACCGGCTCGACGCCGACGGGCAAGAAGCTGATGGCGCTGGCGGCGAACGACCTCAAGCGCACCACGCTGGAGCTCGGGGGATCTGACCCCTTGATCGTCTGCGACGACGCGAACCTGGACAAGGCGGCGAGCGCGGCGAGCGTGGGGCGCTTCTTCAACTGCGGGCAGGCGTGCCTCGCGATCAAGCGGCTCTTCGTCTTCGAGAGCGTGGCCGACGAGTTTATAGAGAAGCTCGCCGGCAAGATCGGGAAGCTAAAGATCGGACCGGGGACCGCCGAGGGCGTGATGCTCGGGCCGCTGCACTCCGCCCGCCAGCGAGACCTGCTGGAGGAGCAGGTCGCGGACGCCATCGACTCCGGTGCCGAGGTGCTCCACGGGGCGAAGAGGCCCGAGGGGGACGGCTTCGAGAAGGGATTTTTCTACGAGCCCACCCTGCTCGTCGAGCCGGCGCGTGACTCGCGGGTCGCCACGGAGGAGGTCTTCGGGCCCGCGCTCCCCGTGTGGCGTGTGCGGGACATGGAGGAGGCGCTGGAGCTCGCGAACAGCTCCATCTTCGGGCTCGGCTCCTCGATATGGACGGCGGACCTGAACCGGGCGTCGGACGCGGCTCAGAAGTTGGAGGCCGGGTACACCTGGATCAACAGCCCCCAGCTTGTGTACGACGAGCTGCCCTTCGGCGGGTTGAAGCAGTCGGGCTACGGCAAGGAGCACGGCATCGAGGCGCTCGACTTCTACACCGAGACAAAGTCCGTCGTGGTCAAGAAGGCCGTCGCCACGCCGGACAGGGCCGCGACCCAGGAACTCGGCGGCCCCGAATCGCAACCCCAGAGGTGAAGCCATGATCGAGATACCAACCTGGTACAACGCCAGCCTTCTCGTCGATCGGAACCTTGAGGCCGGTCGAGCGGATAAGGTGGCGATCTACTACCGCGACGAAGAGGTCACCTACGGCGAGCTCGCCCGCCGCATCAACCGTTTCGGCCACGCCCTCAAGGGGCTGGGGGTGCGGGAGGAGGACCGGGTGTTGCTGCTCCTCAACGACACCCCGTCCTTTCCGACCGCCTTCTTCGCCGCGATCCGCATCGGCGCCGTCCCGATCCCGGTCAACACCCTGCTGCAACCCGCCGACTACCGCTTCTTCGTCGAGAACAGCCGCGCTCGCGTCGTGGTGGCCGACGGGATGTTCGACGAGACGGTCGCGAAGGCGCTCGAAGGCTACGGGGAGCCCGTCGAGGTGATCCTGACCAACGCCGAGGACGCCGGGGGGAAGAAGACCCTCGAAGGGCTTCTGGAGGAGGGGGAGGACGAACTCTCGCCCGCCAATACCCACAAGGACGACCCCGCGTTCTGGCTCTACAGCTCGGGCTCGACGGGGAAGCCGAAGGGCGCCGTGCACCTGCAGCACGACATCATCTATACCTGCGAGACCTACGCAAAGCACGTGCTTCAGATCACCGAGGAGGACAAGGTCTTCTCGGCCTCCAAGCTGTTCCACGCGTACGGGCTTGGGAACGGGATCTCCTTCCCGTACTGGGCCGGCTCCTCGACGGTGCTCCACCCCGGAAGGCCTACGCCCCAGGCGATCCTGGAGACCATAGAGCGTCATAAACCGACGCTGTTCTTCTCCGTGCCGACGCTCTACAACGCGATCCTCAACTGGAAGGACGCCGGAAACTACGATCTCTCCTCCATCCGGCTCTGTGCCTCGGCCGCCGAGGCGCTCCCGGCCGGCATCTGGCGTCGCTGGAAGGAGATGTTCGGCTCCACCATCCTCGACGGCATCGGCTCGACGGAGATGTTGCACATCTTCATCTCCAACTCTATGGAGGGTGTGAAGCCTGGCTCCTCGGGGAGACCCGTGCCCGGCTACGAGGCCAGGATATTGAACGAGGAAGGCTACCCGGTGGAGCCCGGCGAGCCCGGATACCTCTCCGTGAAAGGGGACTCGGCGGCGGCCTACTACTGGCGCAGCCACGAGAAGACGAAGGCGACGATGCAGGGCGATTGGGTCTTCGCCGGCGACTGGTACCGTATGGACGACGACGGCTTCTACTGGTACGAGGGGCGCTCGGACGACATGATCAAGGTCAGCGGCCTCTGGGTCTCGCCGGTCGAGGTCGAGAGCACGCTGGGCGACCATCCGGCGGTCATCGAGGCGGCGGCGGTGGGCATCCCGGTCGACGGCCTCACCCGCGTGAAGGCCTCCATCATCCTCAGGGAGGGCTACGAGGCCTCGGATGCCCTTACGAAGGACCTCCAGGACTGGTGCAAGGATCGTTTAAAGCGCTACCAGTACCCCCACATCGTCGAGTTCGTCGACGACCTGCCCAAGACGGTCACCGGCAAGATCCAACGCTTCAAGCTGCGCCAGCCGGAGCCGGACGTCCAGATGCCCCAGCAAGAGGACGAACTGGTTTAGGCGCGCCGGTGGCACGGTCTTCGTCGAGAAGGCCCGACGTAGCGGCGGGTGGAAGGAGGCGGAGATGAGAATAACCGCGGCGGTCGCGCGGGAGAAGGAGCAGCCG
>JADDPR010000562.1 GCA_016781775.1 Rubrobacter sp.
AAACCATCCCCGCAAAGCGGGATCGGGGTGGTCGGGGGCGAAATGTTAGAATCTCTTTATGGGGAGCGTACGTGAGGAGGCATATCCGAAGCCCGTAGCGGTTCCGGACGTCACGATTACCGGCTTGATCGAGAAGGTTCGTGCGTACAACCCGGAGGCGAACGAGGAATTGATCGCGCGCGCCTACGGTACGGCACACGCCGCACACAAGGGTCAGGTCCGGAAGAGCGGGGAGCCGTTCGTTTATCATCCTCTGTGCGCGGCGGACATCCTCGCCGACCTGCACCTCGATTCGACGACGATCGCGGCGGCGCTGCTGCACGACGTTCTGGAGGACACGGAGCTCACGAAAGCGGAGCTCGCCTCGCTCTTCGGGGACGACATCGCGGAGATCGTGGACGGGGTCACGAAGCTCAAACGGCTCCCGAGCGGCAACCTGGAGGAGGCCCAGGCCGAATCCTTGCGCAAGATGATCGTCGCGATGAGCCGGGACGTTCGGGTGATCATCATCAAGCTCGCGGACCGGCTACACAACATGAGGACGCTCGCTTATCTCAAGCGCGAGAAGGCGCTTCAGAAGGCGACAGAGACCCTGGAGATCTACGCCCCGCTCGCCCACCGGCTCGGTATCTACTCCGTGAAGTGGGAGCTGGAAGACCTTGCCTTCGCCACCCTTCACCCCAGGCGCTACGCGGAGATCAAGCGTCTCGTGGCTGCGAGACGAGGAGACCGGGAGTCGTTTATCAATGGGACGGCCGAGGAGCTTCTGCGGCACTTGCGGGAGGCGGGGGTCGAGGCGGAGGTACGCGGCAGGGTCAAGCACTTCTACTCCATCTACAACAAGATGGTGCGCCGCAACAAGGAGTTCAACGAGATCTACGACCTCGCGGGTCTGCGCGTCGTCGTGGATTCCGTGCGCGATTGCTACGGGGTTTTGGGCGTGATCCACTCTGTGTGGAAGCCCATCCCGGGCCGCTTCAAGGACTACATCGCGATGCCGAAGTTCAACATGTACCAGTCCCTCCACACGACGGTGATGTCGTGCGAGGGGAAGCTCCTCGAGATCCAGATACGGACCCGCGACATGGACGTCACGGCCGAGTACGGGATCGCGGCCCACTGGATCTACAAGCATGGTCTCAAGGACAAGCAGGTCGACCGGCTTACGTGGCTGAAGAGCATGATGGAGTGGCAGAAGGAGACCACGGACGCCCAGGAGTTCATGGAGTCCCTGAAGGGCGAGCTCGTCGCCGACGAGGTCTTCGTGTTCACGCCGAAGGGCGACGTCGTAAGCCTCCCGTCCGGGGCGACGCCCATAGACTTCGCCTACCACGTCCACACCGAGGTCGGCCACCGCACGGTCGGGGCGAGGGTGAACGATAGGATCGTGCCGCTCGACTCCGAGCTCGTCTCTGGCGATCGCGTCGAGATCATCACCGGTAAGAAGGAGAGCCCGAGCCGGGACTGGCTCGCGGTCGTCCAGAGCGGTCGCGCCCGCAACAAGATCCGCCAGTTCTTCAACAAGGCCGACTGGGAGGACAACCTGTCCCTGGGGCGCGAAAAGGTCGCCGCCCTCCTCAAGAAGCAGCGCATAGACCGCGACAAGGTCCCCACCTCGGTCCTCGAAGAGGTCGCCCGCGCGACAAACTGCTCGACGCCCGAGGACATGCTCGCCGCGGTAGGGCTCGGTGCCGTCTCGGCCGAGAACGTCGCCCACCGCATCGGCGAGAAGATGCAGCCCAAGGATACGGCCAACGGCTCGGGCCAGAGCCCGGCGCTCGTGCCGCTGCCCCTGCCCGACGGGATCACCGACGCCGAGACCGGGGTGCGGGTGGTCGGGTCGAGCGGCATCCTGACCCGGCTCGCCCGCTGCTGCAGCCCGATGCCCGGCGACGACATCGTGGGGTACGTCTCCCTGGGGCGCGGGGTCGTGGTTCACGCGGGCGGGTGCATCAACGCCAGGGCGTTGAAGGCTCGCGACCCGGACCGCTTCGTCGAGGTCGAGTGGGCGCAGCGGCGGGGGAACCTGTTTACCGTCGAGATCCTGGTCGAGGCGCTAGACCGGATGCATCTCCTGAAGGACGTCACCTCGACGATCTCCGACGCCGGGGTGAGCATACTCTCGGCGCGGGTAGACACCATCGAGGACCGGACGGCCCTCAGCAGGTTCGCGTTCAAGGCGGCCAGCTTGCAGCACGTCGAGGAGATTATCCGCAAGATTCGGGGCATACCCGACGTCTACGACGTCTGCCGCGTCTCCCGCGACGGCACCCCGATCCCACCTTCCCACGAACGATAGGAGCCTCGGGGTACTTTGGCCGAGATGCGGCTCGTGAGCGTCAATGTGGGACGGGAACTCCCCATCGAGAATGGCAAGAGGTCCGGGGTGACCGGCATCTTCAAGCGGCCGTCGCGCGGCCCCGTCGAGCTTACCGCGAGCGGCCTCGTCGGCGATGCGATCTGCGACACCGAGAACCACGGCGGGCCTGATCAGGCCGTCTACGTCTTCGGTTCTCCGGATTACGAGTGGTGGTCGGAGAACTTGGGCCGCGCGCTGCCGCCCGGCACGTTCGGCGAGAACCTCACGATCGCGGGGTTCGAGAGCGCTGGGGCCAACATCGGTGACCGTCTCCGTATCGGGGCGGAGGTGGTCCTCGAGGTAACGGCGCCGCGTATTCCGTGCGTGACGCTGGCAGCACGCATGGGGGACCCGGCATTCTTGAGGCGCTTTCGCTGGGCGGAGCGGCCGGGTGTTTATTGCCGAGTCCTCAAGGAAGGGCGGGTAGAGGTCG
>JADDPR010000340.1 GCA_016781775.1 Rubrobacter sp.
TGGCATATCCGACATCCAGTCCCTGAACTCCACGCCGGTAGATGTATGCGGTCAACGTCTCGGTTGCATCACCCGGGCCTCCGCCCGTCACGACCAGAATGATGTCGATGACCTTGAACTCAAAGACCGCTCGGAGGACGACGGCGGTGAGACTCACCGGGAGGAGAAGCGGAAACGTCATATCCCTAAAGGATTGCCAACCAGAGGCGCCATCGATGCGCGCCGCTTCGAATACCTCGTGGGGGAGCGCCTGCAATCCCGCGAGAAGCATCACCAACAGGAAGGGAATTGAGTACCAGGAATCGATGAGCAGAAGCGAGAAAATGGCCTTGCCACCGGTGTCGAAGAAGCTCACGTTTTCAAAGCCCAGGCGATCTAGCAGGGCCGGCAAGGGACCTCGCTGCGCGTCCATAATCGATCTTCCGACCATCCAGCCCGCAGCCACGGGGCTCATCATGAAGGGGAGCAGGAACGCAACTCGGAAGAACTTTCGGCCCCGGATGTCCTGATTTAGAAGCAGCGCGAGCCCCAGGGCCACGATGTATTGGAATGGCACGCCGACGCCGACAAACAAGAAGTTGTTCTGGAGGGCGCTCCAAAACCGCCCGTCCCCGAAGATACCCCGGAAGTTGTCCAAACCATTGAAGGAACGACCCGCCGGGTCATTGAGTTGCCAGTCGGTGAAGCTGACGTAGAGTCCGAAGATCGTCGGAAAGATGACGATTGCGAAGGTGACGACCACGGCTGGGAGCAGGAACAGCCTGCGCTGCCACGCTTCGGACAGGCCGGTTTTCCCTGGTCCCGGGGCCACCGTCACCCGCATCGCATCCGATCGCACTGCCTCGTTGGCCATGGTGTCGTCCCTGCCATCGCGCCGCGCGGAATTCTCTCGGTCCTCCGTGCTCGTCTGGTTGCGAAGACGGTACACCGCCGGGCGAATGAGAGGCAACCCGGCAGCGATGGTAGGTCGGCGGAACGGCAGGGTAAGGCGTGCACCTCCCCCGCCGTTGCCACGACCTTGGGTTTCCGGGACAGTTAGCCCAGAGAGGCCTGATACAGCTTTACCTGGTTCTCGCGGCCGAGCGTGTCGGTGATCTCGTTCCATCGTTGAGCCGCGGCGTCCAGCGCCGCCTGTGCGGAAACCTCCCCGGTGATGGCCCGGGTCCATTCTGCCTCGGCCGCGTCCCAGTACTGACCCTGACCTGGGATGCGCAGGTCGACGATGCGGTTCGGATGATTGTAGGAATTCCTGATGGAGTCGAGGTACTGCTGCGCCTCGTCCTTCGGGAACCCCGTCACCACCCAATCATCCGCGTTGAAGTGGCTCTCCCGCCACGGATTCATGCCCGAGGGATGGATGTTCATCCAGAGGGAGGCATCTTTCCCGGTGAGGTGGAGGACGAGGTCCCAGGCGGCCTCGCTGATCCCCGCCGCCTCCGTCCCCTTCATGACATACAGTCCCCAGCCGAGGAAGGCCAGGTAGGGAGCTTGGTTCGGGCCGGCCGGCAGCGTCTCGAACTGCTTGGTGCTCGAGTTGTACACGTCGTCAGAACCCGGGAGGAGGTCGTAGCCGACCTTCCCCTGCACGATGCTGTCAGGACTCGTGTAGACGTTGGAGCCGATATCGGCCCACCAGTGCGCCATCGTCCCAGTGCCGGCCAGGAAGTTGCCGAGGTTCTTGAGCAGGTCAGCGTTCTCCTGGTCCGGCGGAGCGGCCGGCAGGGTGTCGATCATGTCCTGAAGGGCGCGGACGAAGGCCGGGTTGTTGATTCGCGGGGTCATGTCCGGGTCAAAGAAGAAGGCCGGGTCATCAGGATGCTTGCCGTAGGCGCTTGCACGGCTGTTCAGAAAGTATTGGCCCACGCCCCCGGAGCGGGCCATCGAGTCGAGGATGCCGTAGAGGGGCTCCCCGTCCACTTCCTTGCCAGCCAGGAACTTCGAGTACGCCTGAACCTGTTGCCACGTCTTCGGCGGGCCCCAGTCGCCCTGACCGCCGGAGGCTGTCCAATCCACCGCCAAGTCGGCATTGCTGAACACGTCCTTGCGGTAGTTGAAGTGGTGCATGTCGCCGTCGATCGACGCCCCGTAGGTGACGCCGTCCCACGTCCGGGTCGGACCTTGGAGGTAAGAGACGATGTCGTTAAAGGCGTAGTTTGGGTCGTTCTTGACAGCATCGGGCATCGCCAGGCAGTGGCCGCCGCCTAGCAGGTCTCCCTCCCAGCCGCCGCTCCCCTCCAGCACATCGAAGTTGATGGTGTTGGTGCTGATGGCCTGGAACATCTTGGAGAAGCTGTCGGCTTGGGTGACCTCAATCCACTCTACCGTGGCACCAGTCGCCTCTTCCCAGGCGCGGGCGAACGGCCGAAAGACATTCACGTGGAAATTCGCGTTGCTCAGACCCTGGAAGCGGACCGTTTGCCCCTTGAATGCATCCTTTTTAGTCGTGATCAGGGCCAATTCGCCGGCACGCTCCGGATCCGTCTCGGCCAGTAGGGCGGCCCGGTCGATTTGGGCTTGAGCTGCTAGCGCTCGCTGGTAGGATTTGCCGGCAATGCCGGTCGCACAGAGCGCCGCGGCGGTGCCCGCGGCGCCCTTCATCACCGTACGCCGGGAGACCGGCCGCCGCAGGAATCCGTTGTGATTGTGGGACACGCGATCGCTCCTTCTCGTCAGCGTCGACGACCGCGCTCCGATCTGGCTGCTCAACCATGATGCTGCTGAGCGGCGCCGATTCATCGTGCGGGGATGTCGTCGAGAT
>JADDPR010000006.1 GCA_016781775.1 Rubrobacter sp.
TCCTGGCCCTGCACCTCGGGCGGATGAAGGACGCGGAGACGCTCAGGCCCGAGCAGATCTCGGTCGGCAAGCTCAACAACGTCCGCGAGGCCATCGAGATCGCACGCGAAGCCCGCACCATCCTCGGCGGCAACGGCGTCACCCTCGATTACCCGGTGATGCGTCACATGAACAACCTGGAGAGCGTGAGGACCTACGAGGGCACCGACGAGGTCCACACCCTCATCATCGGCAACGCCGTCACCGGCATCCCCGCGTTCCGCTAATGAAGCGGCTCGACGGATCGTGGCCGGGCGAGACGCTTCGGTCTTTGGATAAAACACGCGACAAGGAGAAGCGCGAAGAAAAGCGCGAAGAATACAGTAGACCGCCGACTTCTCAGGAAGCGGTGCTAAGAGAGATCCGCCAGGCCATCATGACCTGCAGGTTGAAGCCGGGGCAGTGGATCCGCCAATTAGACATCGCAAAACAGCTCAACGTAAGCTCCGTCCCGGTAAGGGAAGCCCTCAACACGTTGGCGGCTGAAGGCCAAGTCGTTCACGAGCGACACCGGGGCTACAGGGTGGTCGAGCTTTCTCGCGAGCAGCTGGAGGAGATATACCTGGCCAGGAGCCTGCTCGAGAACGAGGTGACACGCCGGGCTGTACCCAAGATGGACGCGGAGCTCGCCCGGCTTCTCGAAGACTTGGTCGGCCGGATGGAACACCTCGCGGCGCTCGACGACATCCTGAGTTACACCGAGGCCAACCGGAACTTCCACTTCCTACTGTTCGAGCGGGCCCGGTTGCCCAGAATCTCCAATATGATCGAGGTACTATGGCAAAATTCCGAGGCGTACCGCGGGTTGATCGCCGGCCCCACCTGGTACGGGTGGGCTCAAGAAGACCACCAAAAGATCTTGGAGGCTTGCAAGGCCCGGGACGTCGACGGAGCAACCGCCGCACAGGAAGAGCACAGGCAAAATGCCCTGACCAAGATCATCGACCATCTGAAAGAGCCGAGGGTTTGATTCCGTCTCCGTGGCGCACCAAGGAGCGGACCTGAGCGGGGGTTATGGGTAGAGCCGTGATGCTGCCCGGCAACGAAAGCGCGTCCTCTACCGCGCTGCAGATCGCCGCTCCACACCCGGTGGTCCCCCCCTCGCCGGCTCCCTTAACACCAAGAGGATTGTCGGGAGAAGGCGCATCCTCGCAGATCAGGGTCTCTACCCGAGGGACTTCTCTCGCCGTGGGTTCCAGGTAATCGATAAAGGTCGTGGCCAGCGGCTGCCCCGATTCGTCGTAGCGGAACTCCTCGAGCAAGGCTCCTCCGAGCCCTTGCGCCACGCCACCCACGAGTTGCCCTTCGACGAGCGTGGGATTGACCGCGCGCCCGATCTCGTAAGCGACGAAGTAGCGCCTAACTTCTACCCCCCGGTCCCCGGGTCGACCTCCACCTGTGCCAGATGCACGCCGTAGGGGTAGGTCATGTGGTCGACGGAGAAGGTGCGACGGGCGCTCAGGCCGGGCGCCTCGCCTCGCCTCGCGCTGCTCTGAGGATCGCAGGCGGCCGCGATCTCCCCCAGGGACAGCGACCGGTCCGGGGAGCCCACCACCGCTACCCGGGAAGACTCCAGGCGCAGATCACCGACAGAAGCCTCCAACATGTCCGCAGCGACCCGCAGCGCCTTCTCGGCCGTCGCCTTGGCCGCGAGCATCATCGCGCTGCCTCCTACGACGGTCGAACGGCTCGCCCAGGAGCCTACCCCATCCGGCAAGAGGTCGGTATCGGTGTGCACTACCTCGATGGCTTCCGGGGGGACGCATAGCTGGTCCGCGGCGATCTGGGCCATGACGGTTTCGATACCCTGCCCGAGGGAGGCACCCCCGGTGAGCACCCGAACGGAGCCGGTAGGGTCGACCTCGACGGTGGCCTCCTCGTAAGGGCCCAGGCCGCTCTTCTCGAGAAAGTAGCCGATGCCGGTGCCGACCAAGCGACCCCGAGCGCGCAGCTCTCGCGCCTCTTTCTGCCAGTCTTCGAAGCCGGAGCTCGCCAAAGCCTTGTCCAACAACCCCTCATAATCGCCGGCGTCCAGCACAACGTCGGTCGAGAGGGTGGAGAGCCCCCTCTCATGCGGCATCTCCGAGCTGGAGAGCAGATTTATCCTCCTCAGATCGATCCTATCCACGCCGAGCTCGGCGGCCGCAACGTCCAACAGGTGCTCGCGGGAGAACGTCGACTCGTAGCGCCCCGGCGCGCGGTAAGTGCCGCAGGGGGTCTTGTTCGTCAGTGCTACGTGGGCGGTGCCCTCGTAGGCCGGAATTCTGTAGGGCCCGGGCATCATCGCCAGCGTCAGGTCGGGGACGATGACCCCGTGGGTGCGGATGTAGGCGCCGTTGTCTTGCCGCACCTCGGCCCGCAGGCCCAGTAGCCGGTGGCCCTCGTCGAAGGCGGCCTGGAGCCGGTGCCTCTGCTCGCGGGAATGGTTGGTCGCCACGAGGTTCTCCTGGCGATCCTCCGTCCACTTTACCGGGCGCCCCGTCTTGCGAGCCAGGTAAGGGACCAGGAAGTCCTCCGGGTAGAACTCGCCCCTGACGCCGAAACCGCCCCCCGCGTCGGACTTTTTCATGCTGATCCGGCTCAGGGGCATATCGAGCATCTGCGAGAGCACGCGCCGGTTGAAATGCGGTACCTTGGTCGAGCCCCAGATGGTGAGGTGGTCGCTGCCGCGGTCGTACTCGGCCACGAGCCCGCGGGTCTCGAGGGGCACCGCCGAGTGGCGCCCGATCTTGACCTCCACCTCGACCACGTGCGCCGCATTTTGGAACGCTTCTTCGACGTCGCCGAAGCCCATGGACAAGGTCGCGGCCTTGTTCCCGACCTCTTCCCTGAGCTGCGGAGCGTCCGACTCGATCGCCCCGCGCGCGTCCAGGGTGACCGGCAGCTCTTCGTACTCCACCTCGATAAGCTCGGCGGCGTCTTCGGCGAGGTAGGCGTCCTCGGCCAGCGCCACGGCGACGGGCTCTCCCACGTAGCGCACCCTGCCCGTTGCCAGCACGGGCTGCAAAAAGTCGTCGAGCCGGTGCTCGGACCGCGTGCGCACCGGTATGGGCCTCACGTGCGCGAGGTCCTCGCCCGTGAGCACCGCTTCGACCCCGGAAAGGGAGCGCGCCGCGTCCGCCCGGACGTCGAGTATGCGGGCATGGGCCAGCGGGGATCTCAGCACCCTCATCCACAGTTGCCCCGGGCGTTCGACGTCGTCGACGAAGTGACCCAGACCACGCAGCAGCCGGCGATCCTCCAGGCGACCGATCCGACGCCCGACGTTGCTCATTGCCCGTGACCCCCCGCGTCGCGTAGGGGTGAGACGCTGCCGACGCCGCTTCTCGAACCCTCCGGCGCGGCCATCTCCTCGACCGCTGCTGCTCCGTTCCTGCCTGCGGCGGCTCGCACCGCGTCGATGATGCCCTGGTAACCCGTACACCGGCACAGGTTGGAGGACATAGCTTCTCGTATCTCCTCGTCCGTGGGGTTGGAGACCTCCCTCAAAAACGCGGTCGCCAGCATCAGAAAACCGGGCGTACAGAACCCGCACTGCAATCCGTGATGGGCGGAGAAGGCTTCTTGCAAGGGATTGAGCTGACCGTCCGACTCGAGGCCCTCGACGGTCTCGACCTCGCATCCGTCGGCCTGGACGCCGAAAAGGAGGCAGGATCTGGCCGGAAGGCCGTCGAGCATAACGGTGCAGGCGCCGCAGATTCCGTGCTCGCACCCCAAGTGCGTCCCCGTGTAGGCGAGATCGTGGCGCAGCACGTCGGCGAGGGTCCGGCGAGACTCGACCTCGATTTCGTGGACGCGGCCGTTAACGGTGATCTCTATGGTATGTGTGTCCTTCATGAACGAACTCCTCCGTGCGCTCGTGATTCCTTGATCGCGGCCCATAAGCGATCCGGCGTGATGGGTAGCCGGTCGACCTCGATGCCGAGGTGCGACAGGGCGTCGGCCACCGCGTTGGCGATGGCCCCGGGTGCCCCTATGGTCCCGCCCTCGCCCATCCCCTTGGCCCCGGTCTCGCTGAACTCGCAGGGCGTCTCCAGGAAGATCTCGACGGGTGGTATCTCCATGGTGGTCGGTATCGAGTAATCGATCAGGGTCGAGGTGACGGGCTGCCCCTCGTCGTCGTAGACCAGCTGCTCGTAGAGCGCCGAAGCGATCCCCTGAGCAACGCCGCCCCGTACCTGGCCGTCGACTATCATGGGGTTGATCACCACCCCGCAATCCTCCACGACCACGTAACGGTCGATGCGGACGGCGCCCGTCTCGGGGTCTATCTCCACCACGGCCCCGTGGGTCGCGTTCGAGAACGTGCCCGGAGGATCGAAGCCGGCGTTGGCGTCCAGCGTCCCAAACTCTCCCTCGGGCAGCAGGTGCGGCTCCACATGTACGGCGCGCGCCGCTTTTGCTACTGTGACGAAGCGGTCGGGCGAGCCGTTCACGAAGACCTTTCCGTCCGCGATGCTGAGATCACCGGGGGCGGCCTCCAGCATGTGGCTCGCCACCTCCTTGACGCGTTCCGCCAGTAACGCGGCTGCCTTCTTCGTCGCCCCGCCCCCGATAACGGCGGAGCGGCTGGCGAAGGTGCCCCAGCCGTAAGGCGTGGATTCGGTGTCGCCCTGGCGCACCGTGATGTGATCGGGGCTTATCCCGAGCTCGTCGGCCGCGATCTGGGCCAACGTGGTCTGATGCCCTTGCCCGTGACCGCAGGTGCCGACCGAGACCGTCACGTGTCCCGACGGATCCATCCTCAGGCGAGCGTTGTCGCCGCCCGGCGTGACGGCCATCTTCCTGAGGGCGAACGCGCGCGTCCCGTACCCCGTCCGCTCAGCGAAGGAGCAGAAACCGAGGCCGATCAGCCGCCCCTCGCGGTGCGCGTCCTCCCGCGCTCTCTCCCAACCTCTCGCGTCCATCACCTCGGCGCACTTCTCGAGGGATTCGAGGTAGCTGCCCGGGTCGTAGACGACCCCCGTCTGGCTCTCGTAGGGGAACTCTTCGGCGGAGATCAGGTTTCGCCGCCGTATCTCCACCGCGTCGATCCCTACCCGCTTTGCGGCCTTCTGCATCAGGCGCTCCATGACGAAGGTGAACTGGGGCCGGGATACCCCCCTGTAAGGCGCCATGGGGGCCTTGTTCGTGGTCACCGCCCGCGTCCGATACCAGTAGCGTGGCAGGCGGTAAGGGCCGGGCATCTCCGTCGCCGCCATGAGAGGTTCGACCCCGCAGGTGAACGGGTAGCACGAGTAGGCACCGACGTCGCAGAGGACGTCCGCTTTCAGCGCTAGGATTCGTCCCTCTTCGTCGAAGGCAGCACGTGCCTCGTACCGTTGCTCGCGACCGTGAAACGCCGCCGTGAGGTTCTCTTGGCGGTCCTCGGCCCATTTCACCGGGCGACCCGTCCGCTGCGCCGCGATGGGCACCAGCACCTCTTCACGGCCGACCACGCACTTCTGCCCGAACCCCCCGCCGACATCGGGGGCTATGACGCGCAGGCGCTGCTGCGGGATGCCGAGAACGTCCGAGACTGCGGTGCGGACCACGTAGGGCACCTGGGTGGAGGTATGCAAGACCAGGGTGTCCTCTCGCGCGTCCCACTCGGCCAGGCAGGCCCTCATCTCCATGGGGGCCGCCGACTGGCGCCCCGAGTCGAAGGTCGCACCCACGACGACGGGTGCCTGCTCGAATACCTCCTCAAACTCGGGGTCTTCGGGACCGACGACATCGAGCAGCACGTTGTTTGCGGTCCCCTCGTGTACCGTTGGGGCATTCTCGACGAGGGCGGTGTCCAGCGACACCACGGGCTGCAAGGGCTCGTACTCGATCTTCACGGCCTCGGCGCCATCCTCCGCGGCGTGGGGAGTGTCCGCAAGGACCATGGCAACTTGCAGGGCCGTACTTCCGCGTATGAAGGAGCAAGGAAGCGGAAGTGTGGTCCTCGTGGTGGGCAACGATGGTCTTAAGCCCAGTTACTGGGAGACCACCGCAGGGGTTGCCAACGCCGCCGATATAAACTTCGCCTCCGCGATGGCGGAGCAGTACGGACCATTTGGCGTGCGCGTCAACACGGTCAATCCTGGTCCTGTCAATACCGATCGTTGGGGGCAACTCGAGGAAGCATTCGCCCGAGACAAAGGGGTCTCCCGCGAGAGAGCTCACCAACTGACGATACAGAGCCTTCCGCTGAAGTGAATCTGTGAACCGGAGGAGGTGGCCAACGTGGTCGGCTTCCTCGCCTCCCCGAGGGCGAGCTACGTGCACGGCCACCACGTGCTGGTCGATGGGGGGCAGCGCAAGGCCCTGATGGACATGTGGACCGAAGGAAAAGAAGGATGAAGATCCAGAACGAGATCGAGGTGGCAGCGCCTCCCGACGAGCTCTTCGACGTACTTACCGACGTCGAACGCGTGGCGCCCTTGCTGCCGGGAGCAACCCTCGAAGGGAAGGAGGACGACGACACCTACGCGGGGACCGTCAAGGTCAAGGTCGGGCCGATCACCGTCTCTTACCGAGGAACCATCTACTTCCAGGAGCTAGATCACGATGCTCGCCGGGCGGTGATGAGGGCTTCCGGGAGCGAGGTCAACGGACAGGGCAGCACGGAGGCCACGATAACAGCCACCGTAACGGGCTCGGATTCTAAGAGCGTATTGACTATGGACACGGACATGGAGGTGCGCGGGAAGGTAGCGCAGTTCGGCAGAGGCGGCATCCGTACCGTGTCGGGGCGAATCCTCGACCAGTTCGCCCGCAACCTTGAGACCCAGGTGCTCTCCGGCGGAGGTGCGGAGGGCGAGGCGTCCGAGGAGCCGTCGCGGCACGAACAGGCCGCCAAGACGGACGGAGCTTCGGGCGCCTCTGCCGCGCCTGCCGCGCCGTCTGTTGCCGCCCCCGACGAGGAAGGGGCGCTCGATATGCTTTCGGTCGTCGGGCTCCCTACACTACGTCAGGCGGCCCCCGCCGTCGTCGGGCTTGTCTTGGGCGCCGTTATCGGCGTCTTGGCGGCATCCCGAAGGACGACACGCGGTCATCAGGAGAGGCCGCCCAGCCCGGCGGACTACTACGGGCCGCCGATGGTTTGCGGATCAGTCTACCTGCCTATGCAATGGGACAGGAACACTTTGGGGCAGGGGCGAAGGAAGCTTCGCTGATCAGCGGGCATTCCGTGCCCACCGAGCCCTAGGCGAGCGCGCAAGAGGAGGAGTTGCATGGCAGCAGCAGATACCAGGCGAAACGCGGATAGAACGGATCCCCGTGTAAAGAACGCCGTGTTCGGAGCCTGGCTGGGATTCTACGTGGACTTGTTCGACATCTATCTGCCCATCGTGGTGCTGGCACCAGCGATAGGTTATTTCCTGTCGGCGGACCTTAGCACTACCGGAACTGCGCTCGTGGGGGGTACGATCTTCGCAGCGACGCTGATCGGGCGGCCTTTGGGGGCTGCGATCTTCGGCCACTTCGCGGATACGATCGGGCGCAAGCGAACAGCCGAGATCTCCGTCATGGGCTTCGGCGTAGCGACGCTGCTGATAGGTTTGCTGCCCGGATACCAGCAGTGGGGCGTAACGGCGGTGATCCTTCTAATCGTCCTGCGGTTCGTCGACGGCGTCTTTCTCGGCGGGGAGTACACCTCGGCGAACCCGCTGGCGATGGAGTATTCACCTCGGGAGAAACGAGGCCTTTACAGTGGGCTGATCGACAGCGCTTTCCCGCTGGCCTACGCCTCTATCTCGTTGATCACCTTGCTGTTGCTCTTCTGGCTGCCCTCCGAGGGCCTCGACTCCCCCTACGTGCAGTGGGGATGGAGGATCCCGTTCTTCATCGGGGCAGCCATGGCGTTCGGGTTCGTGGTTTATTACCGTCGAACGGTCAGCGAGTCGGAGCTCTGGCAGCACTCCGAAAAGGCCGAGGCTCCGATCAGAACCCTGTTCAGGGGCGAAAACCTGAAAAATTTCTTGCAGGTTTTCCTCTTGATGAGCGGTCTCTGGCTGTCGTTGCAGACGGTGGCCGCCGTCCTGCCCGGCGTGCTCGGTGGTACGGTAGGGCTCTCCAGCACACAGGTCACGATCACGCTGGTTATCGCCTATATCGTGCTCACTCCCGTGATCATCGCGTCGGGAGCGATCAGCCAAGTCATAGGACGCCGCCCGTTCTTTATAGCAACCGGTGTCTTGATGGCGATCGTGGCCACCTTGCTCTACTACCTGATCATCAGTCAGACGGTGAGCAGTCTTTTTTTGGTCATTGTCCTGACAAGCGTGATCGTATCGCTCGTGGTAAGTCCCTTCGGCCTCACGCCCGCATACGTAAACGAACGTTTCCACGTCGGCGTCCGTGCTTCGGGCTACGGCCTGGCCTACAGCCTCGCGGTCGTTATTCCGTCTTTCTACGCCTTCTACCAGGCGGGCTTGGCAACCTTTATGCCCTTCGAGTATACGGTGCTCGTACTCTTGGTTGTCGGCGGCCTATTGATCGCCGTCGGGGCTGCGTGGGGCCCAGAGACAAAAGACGTCGATTTCTCAGCAGATGCAAGAGCAACGGCGACAAACGTACCGCCAGAGGGGGCCGGTTCCAGCAGCGAGAGATCATCGACGAGGTAACTCGTACTCTAACTACTTCAGAAACGGCCCGGTGGCTGACGACAGCTCCTGCGGAGAGGCGAGTGGCAGTAATTTGGGCGCGGAGAACGCCGACTATTTTCCGACAGTCGGCATTCTCCGCTCGTACCCGTCCGAGAACCCCGATGAGACCGCCTCGGGTCGCTCCCACTCTGTCCGAGGACGCTACGGCGCGGTTGCCCTGCTTGTAAGGACGGGTTGAGGGAGCAACCATGAAGCGACTATTTATTTCGCCCGCGACGTCGGACGCGTCATCGGCCGACCGGGGGGCCGGAGCACGGGATCATCGGGGGAAGGACGGGATGCCATCGGTGGCGCAGGCGCCGTTCGAGGGCGTCGAGGAGTTGGGCTTCGGGCGCAAGGGGGCGGTCACGGCATCGACGAGTACCTGGACGTGAAGTACGTCTCTTTGGGCGGGATCGCCAGGTAGGGCGACCGGACGGGGCAGAACGGTAAGGAGGACCTCCCGGGTTGTCGGAGGACGGAACGGGGGGCTTGTTCCTGCTGGCAGCAGCTGCGGTAATCGTGGACCTGCTCGTCGATCACTTCGGGCTTGCGGGTCGAAAGCCGCGCCCGCTCACGCTCGGGCGTGCCGTAGGGGCCGGGCTCATACTGCTAGGCGTGGCCCTGTTACTCCTCGGGCTCCTCTGGCTACGCGGCCAGAGGTAGCAGGCAGATAAGCGTCACCAGCCGGTACCTCCGGCAGAGTTGGTCTGGCTCGCCCGAGCATGGTTGTTCGAGCAAGGCCCGTGCGGCCACTATTCGGCACGAGGAAGACGCGGTCCGCGAGATGCGCGGACGATCGTCCACTCATGCAGCCGTGTCGAAACCCCGTAGCAAGCCGTTGCAATTAACGCTTTGCGGTCTTTTCGCGAATGTCGTGGAATTGGCCTTCTTCGACATTCAGCAGGAGAACCTGTACCATGGGCTCGTGGTCTGGTTCAGCGTTCCCGACAAGAAGCTCAAGCGTATTCTGGACGAGGTCATCTGGCACCGGCGCCACCTCGAGAACCGGGAGAAGATGACCGAGCTCATCCGCGACCTGCACGACGCCCGCGGCCTCTCCGACCTGCGCGCCTTGCAGCAAAGGCTGCTCGAGGCTGTCCTGGCCGCCGAGGCCGAGCAGCGGACGGCCCAGGCCAAGAAGGAGGCCGCGGGTAGCGCCATCGGGACGATCGAGCAGAAGCGAGGTCGTGGCCGACTGGCGGACGAGGACGAGGCGCGGCTCCTTGAACTGAGGCACGAGTCGGAGGAGCGCCGCCTCGAGGTCGAGGTGCTCCAAAGGGTCCGGCGCCAGCTCAGGGGGGTCGGCGATGGGTTGCTCTGGAAGGCGGTCGACTTCAACCGCGTGTACGTCTATGCGGTCTCCGACGCGCCCGGGGCCGGCAACGCTTTCTTGTCGGGGCCGGAGGGCTTAGCCGCCGAACTGGAGACGGTCGAGAGCCTCTGGCGTAATAAGGGAGCTCTCGCCGTCATGCACGACCTGACCAACTGCGGCAGGATCGGCGACTTGACCATCGTCGCTCCCGGCGAGACCTTCAAGGTCGCGGAGGTGAAGGCCTCGGGGTCCTTGGACCCAAAGCAGATGAGGCGGATGAAGGACATGGTCCGGTTCCTCAAGGGCGCCGAAAAACCCGTAGACGGCGGCTACACGGCAAGGGTAGTGGCGCCCGACGACGCTTCGCCGCACGAGCCCGAGCGGTGGGAGTCGAACAACTGGGAGCCCTACGTCCGCGCGCTGGTCGACGCCGGGAACAACGGCCTGGGTTGGGCTACCGTGGGGGATTACCTGGGCGTCGTGGCCGTCAGCGTGCTCCACCCTATGCGGGAGGAGATGAGAGCCAAGCCCTCCTCGGACGGGGAGTTCGAAAGGCTGCGCGACGAGGCCTGGAAACCCGCGTATGAGGCGCTGGGCGAAACGATCGTGACCAGGGAGCAGGACGTGGTCGTTTTCTGGGACAGCTCCGAGAAGTACGAGGAAGGCCTGTTGGGAGCTCCCTTCTCCATCTATCCCTTACCTCCCGAGTTCTGCGCCGCGCTGGAGTGCGATTACGTCAAGATGATGGTGCACGAAAACGTCACCAACTTCTGCGGAGGGTTGAGCGGCGAGGGTTTCGACGTGACGGCTGCCCCGAGCCTCGCGGGAAAGAAGAGAAGCGACCAGACCTTTCACCACGTGTACCTAAGCAGGCCGGGTTCCGCGAGCGACGGCGGTAAGGGTTCGCCCCGGATCCACCTCGGCAAACCGCTCATGCAGCAGGTGCTCGGGGAGGCGATGTCGGTCGAGACGGTCGCAGCGGCCGCACGCTCCCAGATGGCGGTCATGGCCGAAGGTCAGGAGGTCAGCTTGCTTCTCGTGAACGGCGACGGGGGCAGGGTTGTCTCCGCCCTTCCCGCTTCTGGAGCTGCAACGCAGGGCCCCGATCCCACCGTGGAATTCTGGGACCCGTAGGGCGTGGATCCGTTTAGCGGCCGTGCCCAGGGGACGCGGATCGGTCCGACGGAGACGGTTGCCGTCGGCTCCGCAGGCGCGGGGCCTGCCCCGTACCGCTCCGGAGCCGACTCCGACGAACGCTTGGTCGGGTTGTGGATGCACGGCAAGGGCGAGTCCACCAAAGTGGCATATTGGGGGGCCCTGGGGGCCTTCCGCGGCTTTACCGGCGGCAAGCCCTTAAGGACCGTCACCCTCGCCGACCTGCAGGAGTACGCCGACGACCTCGCCGAGGCCTTCGCCCCGGCCACCCAGGCGAAGCTGCTCGCGGCTATGAAGAGCCTCTTCTCGTTCGGCCACCAGATCGGATACCTCCCCTTCGACGTTGGCCGCCCCGTCAAGCTCCCCTCGCGCAAGGACGACCGGGCCGAGAGGATCCTCTCCGCGGACGACGTCCACGCGATGATCGCGGGCGCCGAAGGCAAGAGGAACCGGGCGCTCCTTCGCCTCCTATATATAGGGGGCCTGCGCGTG
>JADDPR010000443.1 GCA_016781775.1 Rubrobacter sp.
TAGAGGGGCTGCGCGCCATGGCCGGTCCCCCGCGGGCCACCAACCCCGACGTTCGGGGGCGAGAGCGCCACGAGCCGACCCACGTCCCCGGCGTTCAGAACCTCGTGCCAGTTCCAGACGACGCGGACCTCGCGGGCCGTCACTTGCAGGCCCTTGCATCCCGGCGGCCGGACTCCTCCCTATGGGCGCCAAGGGCTGAAACCGGCTCTACCAACGCTCGCATACGTACTCCTTCTCAGGTTGGGCTTGCACGGGTTCTCGCCTGCCCTCCTGCGTTGCCGGTGGACGAGTATACGACGACCGCATATGCTGCCCGGGGTGAGAAGAACGTTGCCGTGGCTCGTCTCCGCCATCGTCGTGGTCGGGACCGCTTACGGTTTGCAGAGCCAGGGGCGTGCGTGGTGGTGTTCTTGCGGCTACTTTCTCCTGTGGTCCGGGGAGCCTGCGAGCTCGGATACCTCCCAGCATCTGCTGGATCCGTACAGCCCTACGCACGTGCTCCACGGGTTCGTGCTCTGCGGGCTGTTGGCCTGGGTAGGCGCCTCGCTGCCGCCGTCGTGGCGGCTCCAGGTCGCGGTGGCCATCGAGGCGTTGTGGGAGCTGGTCGAGAACTCGGAGTTCGTGATCCGGCGCTACCGGGAGGGGACGGCCGCGCTCGGCTACGAGGGCGACGCCATCGTCAACTCGCTCGGCGATCTGGCTGTGTGCGGGCTCGGGTTCTTGCTGGCCTATCACCTCGGCGCCCGCCGGGCTATCGCGCTGTTCTTGTTGACAGAGGTCGTGCTTCTCGCCTGGATCAGGGACAGCCTGCTCCTGAACGTCTTGATGCTGATGTACCCGATAGACGCCATCAAGGAGTGGCAGATGGGCCTATAGGAACGGCTCGGAGAGGCGCTGCCCGCGCGGTTTAGAAAGGCTCCTTCACGCCGGAGCGGGCCCGGGCTGGGTAGTGCCCGCCTCTTCGGTGCTCTCGGGGTGGCCCTTTCCCTCGATCAGCACGGCGGCTGCGACCGCGCTCGCGGCGGCGAGACCGGCGGAGACGAGCATGATCAGGCGAAACGCCCCGACAAACGACTCGTCGACCACCTCCTCGACGCGGGCTGCCTGCTCCTCGCTCAGGCCTCCCGGTACCTCCGCCGCCGCGAGGTCGACCTTCTGCGCCTCGAGCTGCCCGCGGGCTTCGGCGGGGAGGCCCAGCCCTTCGAGGCGTCCGTCCAGACCTCCAGAGAAGGCGACGAAGACCAGGATGCCCAAGACGGGTATCGCAAGGAGCCCCGCCGTCCTCGAAACCGCGTTGTTCACCCCCGAGGCGAGCCCTGAGTGACGTCCTTCGACGGAGTTCAGGGCCGTCGTGGTCAGGGGCGCTATCACGAGCGCCATACCGAGGCCCTGCACGAGGACCGCCGGAAAGAAGGTCGTCCAGTAGGAGCCTTCCGTCCCTGGCAGGGCGAAGAGGACGAAGCCGCAGGCGGCGACGAGCGGGCCGACCACCAGCGGAAGCTTCGCCCCGTAGCGCGTCACGAGCCCGCCGGCCCAGCGGCTCAGGAGGAACGTCACGAAGATAAACGGGAGGAAGGCGGCGCCGGCGGCGGTCGCGGAGTAGCCGTGCACCTGGATCAGGTTGAACGGCAGGAAGTAGAGCGAGCCACCGAGACCGGCGTACAGGAGCAGCGTGAGCAGGTTCGCCCCCGAGAAGTTGCGGCTCTTGAAGAGGGAGAGGGGCATCATCGGCTCGCGGACGCGCCTCTCGAGGAGGACGAACGCGACTAGGGAGACGGTACCCAGGGCCAGGGCGAGGAGGACCAAAGAATCTCCGAAGCCGCGGCTCGTCGATTCGATCAGGCCGTAGACGATCCCGCCGAGGCCCAACGTAGCGAGCACCGCGCCCGGGACGTCGAGCTTTCGCGCGTCGGGGTCGCGGCTCTCGGGGACGTGGCGGGCGACGAGAAGAAGCACGAGTGCGGCGAGCGGGACGTTGATAAAGAACGCCGCCCGCCAGGAGACGTTCTCGACGAGGTAGCCGCCGAGGACCGGCCCGAGGGCCGCCGTTATCCCCGAGAAGCCCGACCACGTCCCGATCGCCTTGCCGCGCGCCTCCCCCTCGAAGGACGCGCTGATGATCGCGAGCGAGCCCGGGACGAGGAGCGCGCCGCCAATCCCCTGGATGGCCCTTGAGATTATCAGCTGCCCAGGGTCCTGGGCGATCCCGCACGCCACGGAGGCAAGGGCGAAGATGGCGACCCCGAGGGAGTAGATCCTGCGCCGCCCGTAATGGTCTCCGAGCGAGCCGCCCACGAGGATCAGCGCCGCCAGAAAGAGCGCGTACGCCTCGACGATCCACTGGGCGTCGACGGCGGTCGCGTCGAGGCGCGTTTGTATCTGCGGCAGCGCCACGTTGACCACGGTGCTGTCGATGAAGGCCATCGCCGAGCCAATGATCGTGGCGGCGAGGATCCAGGGCCCCGAGCTCGGCGCGCACGGCGCCGCGCCCTTACCCGAGCGGATGACGCCTTCGTCGCAGGGCGGGTTGCCGATGTTCGCCAAGCTCTTCCCCTCCTGTCCGTGCCCTTAGAACGACGAGCCCGGGCCTCGCAGAAACTCCGCCTCCTCGACCGTCGTCTCCCGGCCGAGGATGGCGTTCCGGTGCGGAAACCTCCCGAACCTCTCGACGATCCGCATGTGGCCCTCAGCGTAAGGCATCGGGTCTGAGTCGCCGACCTTGCCGAGGCTCCGGAAGAGGTCGAGGGAGAGGCGCTGGTCTTCGATCTCCTCGCTGTGCATGAACGGCATGTACAGAAACCATCGCTCCAGCGGGCGAAGCTCCCGGTCGAGCGCCCTCTCAACCGCGTATCTCGCCGCCTCGCGCGCCTTCTCGTCCGTCGCGTATGTCCTCGGATCGTTGCGGAACATGTTGCGCGGGAACTGGTCCAGCACGATCACGAGCGCGGTCGCCCCACGCGCGTCCCCCCGCCAGTCGTCGTGTTTGCCGGCGGCGGCCTCCTCGTAGAGCCCGAGAAAGCGGTCCCTTATCTCCTCATCGAAGGCGTCGTCCTTGCGGAACCACTCCTCGCGGAACTCGCCGTATCCCTCGTCGCCAGTGCGGCCGAACCAGAAGTCGAGGACCTCCTCGGGCCTCACTCGGCGGGGCCGACGATCGTGACCCCCTCCTCCGACTGGGCCACGGGGCGGTTTTGGAGTTGGGAGCTGTAGCGGTCGAACATCCAGAGTTCCGGCGTGATCTCGGAGATCAACTTCCCGTCGTCGAACATCCTGACCATCGAGCTCTCCGAGACGGCGATCGAGACGGCGCCCGTCCTGCTGCTGACGGAGGCGGCGGCCATGTGGCGGCTACCGAGGCCCAGGGGCAGGTCCAGGTTGTCGGAGACGGTGTCCAGGTAGCGGGCGGCCGAGAGGACGACCCCTCCGTCGGAGACGACAAAGGCCCCGTCGAGCTGGGCGAGTTCCTTGAGGGTCTCGCGCACGTCCGGGTCGTCTATGCGCTTCCTCTCGTCGGGATGGCCGTGGAGGGGGTCCAGGATCATCGGCCGCGAGCTCCGCAGCACCGCCTCGGAGTCGCCGACGACGAAGAGGGTGCCGATCTTGCGCCCCTCCCGTCCCTCCCGCGCGATCTCGACGGCGAGCGTTATGACTTGCTCCAGTACGCGCGTATCCACGTGCCGCTTCTCCGAGCAGATCTCCTTGAACAACTGCGTTTCGGTATACAAGCTTCTATCCTCCGTCTCGTTCTTTTGCCCCTATGGGCAACTGGACACTGAACCGCGTCTCGCCTGGCTTCGAGTCTACCCTCATGTCCCCTCCGTGGCGACGCGTGAAGATCCTGCGGGCGGATGTCCAGGCCGAGCCCCGTGCCCTCGCCGACGGGCTTCGTGGTGAAGAAGGTTTGAAGAAGCGGCCCTTGAGCTTCCGGGGTTTCTCGAGTCCGTCGTTCGTTTGGACTGCCACCCGGCCACCTTCCCACGAGGTCTTCGTCTTCAGAATGGCCACGCCGTATATGCAAAACATCGCACCAGATGGCTTATCATACGCTTCGAGGATCTGGAGCCGTTGGTTCAAAATCTTTTCGTGTGACTGCCTGATTGCCACGACCTTCGACCGAACGCTTCACACCGCTGCCAGGAGCATCGGTAGGGCCGTAGGCTAAGGCTGGGTGCAGGCATGGCGGTGGCGCCAGTACTTGTAGGCTTCGTAGAAGCCGAGGGCTACAACGGCGCCGCCGGCGAGCCACAAGCTGAGGTCGCCAGCGATCCGCCCGATCTCCTGCCAGCCCTCGGCGAAAATAACCCAGGCCGCCGAAAAGGGCCACCCACACGACCTCGCCGATCGCACAGAGCAGGAAGAAGCCGGCGAATGGGTAGCGGACCGCGCCCGCGATCGCGTTCACGGGCGGGGAGAGTGGCGTGACGAGGAAGCGCGAGAAGAGGATCGTAAGCTTCCCCCAGCGCTCGAAGGCCCGCTCCGCCCGGTGCCACGAGGTGCTCCCCTCCAACCGGCGCAGGATCGGCGCGAAGCCGAGACGTGCTAGAAGGTAGCCCGCCGCGTCCCCGAGGACGGCGCCTATCAGGGCCAGGATGGCGTAGAGGGGCGCGTCCACGCGCCCCTCCCGGGCGAGGGCCCCGGCCGCGAGCACGAGCGCCGTACTCGGTATCGGCAGGCCGAGCGCCGCGGCGAAGAGGACGATCGCAAGGGCCGGCGGGCCGCGATTTAGAAGCAAGTCGAGCACGGAGTCAGGAATGCTCCGAGTTTACCGCTCGGGCGCGGGTTCCCTACCCGTCGGGCGGCGCGACGGTCTCGCGGGATGGGCGGCGGTAGAGATCGGCGTAGAGGCCGTTGGCGGCGAGGATCTCTGTGTGGGTGCCGCTCTCGGCGGTGCGGCCGTTCTCCACAACGAGGATCCTGTCGGCGTATCGTACAAGTGCGTTATGCCTGTAGGGCGCTCGGGCGAGGATCACGCGGGAGAGGGCGTCCTCTCCCGCGATGGGTACGTGCAGCGGGGCTAACCTTCGACCTCCGCCGCCAGTGCCGGGCGGACCCTCTCGACCTCTGCTTTCAGCCCCTCGAGCAGGCCACGAGCGTCCGAGAGGTCCCCGGACGCCCCCACGTTCTCGAGCTTCGCGCAGATCTCCGACATCCTTTTCGCTCCCATGTTTCCGGAGCTACCCTTGAGCTTGTGGGCTATTACCTTCACCGCTGAAGCGTCGCCTTCCTCGAAGGCCTTCTCCAACTCGGCGAGTCCGTCCCGAGCGTCGTGATCGAACATCTCGGCCAGTTCTTCGAGCATCTCCGGACCCCCGAGCTCGCGCAGGTTCCCTAAGGCCGCGCGATCGAGGGGATCTCCGGTCGCTTCGAGGTCGGCGGGGCCCTCGCCGCTCTCGGGGGACGGTGCGGGATCTCGATCGGGGGAGACCCACTTGGTAAGCGTCTCCTCGAGCGCCTCTTTCTTTGCAGGCTTGGTCACGTAGTCGTCCATCCCGGCCTCCGCTGCCAACTCCCTGTCTCCGCGCATGGCGCTCGCGGTGAGGGCGATGACCGGGGTGTGGTGTCCGGTCTTCTCTTCTCGCCTTCTGATCTCCCTCGTAGCCTCGTAGCCGTCCATCTCCGGCATGTGGCAGTCCATCAAGATCGCCTCGTACGGGATGTGCGCGAGAGCATTTACCGCTTCGAGGCCGTTCGAGACGACGTCCACCCGGTAGCCGAGACTTTCGAGCATCTTCGCCGCCACCTTCTGGTTTACCGCGTTGTCTTCGGCAACCAACAGACGTGCCCGCGTGCGAGACCTCCCCTCCAGGTTGGTGTGGCCGGAGACGATTGGCATCTCCTCTTCTTGCACCACTCCCTTCGGTGCGCCCATCACCGTGGCAAGGGTATCGTAGAGCTGAGAAGGCCTCACGGGCTTGGTGAGATAAGCAGAGATACCAACTTCTCTCGCCCTCCTGGTCTCCCCGCGGTCTCCAAAAGAAGCGAGGAGCACGAGACGGGTGCCGAAGAGGGCGGGATCCGCCTTGATCGCTCTCGCAAGCTCCAGCCCATCCGTCCCGGGCATCTGCATGTCCAGGATCGCTACGTCATAGGGATCGTCGCCCTCCGCGGCCAGTTTGAGCATGCTCAAGGCGCTCCGGGCGTCTTCGGCGGTGCCGCCTCGCATGCCCCACGAGAGGGCGTGCTGGTGGATGATCTCGCGGTTTGTGGCGTTGTCGTCCACCACGAGCGCCCGCAAACTCTCCAGCTCTTCTCGTGTCCTGGAAGACTGCTGCGCCTGCTCCGGTTGCTTCTCGAAGGGGATCTCGAACCAGAAGGTGCTCCCCACCCCGGGCTCGCTCTCCACGCCCATCTCCCCCTTCATGAGCTCGACCAGCTGCTTGGAGATGGCGAGCCCGAGCCCCGTGCCACCGTAGCGCCTCGTGGTAGAGGTGTCGGCCTGCGCGAAGGACTGGAAGAGACGAGAGCGTTCCTCCTCGTTCATGCCGATGCCGGTGTCCCTTACCTCGAAGCGGACCCGCGCGCGCTCTTCCGTCTCCCCTGCCAACTCGACGCGCAGCACGACTTCTCCCTGCTCGGTGAACTTGATGGCGTTACCCAAGAGATTGTTGAGGATCTGGGTGAGGCGCCCCGGGTCCCCTCTGAGGGCATCGGGTACATCGTAGGCCACCAGGTGCGTGAGCTCCAGACCCTTCGCGTAGGCCCGCTCCGCAAACAGGCCGAGCGTCTCGTCCACCGTGTTCCTGAGGCCGAAGTCGATCGTCTCCATCTCCAATTTGCCGGCCTCGATCTTGGAGAAGTCCAGGATGTCGTTGATGACGGTAAGGAGGTTCTCCCCCGAGCGGCGGATGGTCTCCGCGTAGTCGCGCTGCTCTTCCGTGAGGTTTGTGTCCGTGAGCAGTCCCGTCATGCCGATGACGCCGTTCATGGGGGTTCTTATCTCGTGGGACATGTTCGCCAGAAACTCCGACTTGGCACGGTTGGCCGCCTCCGCAGCCTCCCTGGCCCTCTCCAACTCCTCCTGGGCCTTCTTGCGCTCGGTGACGTCGCGGGCGTTGATGACGATGCCGCCTACGGTCGGATCTTCCAACGAGTTGTTGTAGTGCGAGTCGATCCGTCGCCACGTGCCGTCCGCGTGCCTGATACGCAACTCGATAGACGAAGAAGCGCCCGGGCGGCTCAGGATATCGGCGAGGAAGCCCCGCACCCGGGCAGCGTCGTCGGGGTGTACGAAGGAGAGGCCGCGCTGCCCGACGAAGTCCTCTGGTTTGTAGCCGAGCACCCGCTCTACCGCCGGGCTCACGTAGTTCACGGTACCGTTCTCATCGCAGATCATGATGACGTCGGAGGAGTTCTGGATCAGGGATCGGAAGCGCTCCTCGCTCTGGCGCTGGAGCAGGTCTTCGATGAGGTCCGCGCGCTCCAGCGCCAGGGCGACCTGGGAGCCGAGGGTCTCGAGCGCGTACTTGATGTCGCCGAGCAGGCTCGAGTCCGTGGCAACCACGATCCTGCCTTCGAACTGCCCCCGGACACGCAGCGGGACCATGAAGATCGCCCCCAGCTTGGTCTTGAAGGCGAAGGCCCGCCGGACCTCGGGGTCCTCGCCAGGATGAAGCTCGATGGGCCGCCCTTCGACAAGAGGGACGCGAGCCCCGTCGGGAAAGTCGCGGATGTACGTCTCTTTGCCCTCGATCTCCGCGGCCTGGTCGCCCGCCGCGCGCACGCAGACGTCCTTCTCGCTCGAACCTATCCAGATGCTCACGCGAGTCCCCGGAGCCTCGTCTATAAACGGAAGGACCGCCTCTAGAGCCGCTGTGTAGATGCGCTCCCGATCGGGAGCCGCGACGAGCGCGGCGCTGGCATCCTTCAAGACCCTCTCCCGGCCGAGAGCCCGCTCGTGCCTCGCCAGACTCTCTTTGAGCTCGGCGGTCCGCTTCTCGACCCGGTCTTCTAGCTCCTCGTTGAGCCTTTGCAGTTCCTCCTCGGCCTGCTTGCGGTCCGTGACGTCCTGGGCGAGCGACATGACGGAGATCAACTCTCCCAAATCATCCACCAGCGCGGAGTTGTACCACTCGCAATGGAGGAGGGAGCCGTCCTTGCGGCGGTTGCGGTTCTCGAAGACCATTCGGCTCTCTTCACCGGTTAGCAGGCGCTCCGTTACGCTAGCTACCTTCCCGGCATCTTCCTCGTGAATCATGCCGATCTCATCGAGAGGCTTGCCCACGACCTCCTCCGCGCTCCAGCCGAAGATCGCCTCCGCCTCTCTCGACCACGTGAGTATCCGGGTGTCTTTGTCCCACTCGAGTATCCCGACCGGGGAGTTCTCGATATGGGAAGAGAGCTTCTGGTGAGCCACCCGGAGCTCGGTCTCGGCGTTTTTGCGTTCGGTGACGTCTCGGTACTGCCAAAGATGTCCCCTGTACCGCGAGTTCACGAAGATGGAGATGTAGTCCCGCTCGAACGTGCGCCCGTCTTCGAGGGCGAGCTCCTCGCCGACGACCGGGCGCTGCTCTGCGAGCGTGCTCTCGACGCTACAAACGAACTGCTCGAGATCTGCGAACATATCCCTGGACTCCTCGGCTGCCTTCGAGCAGTCCTTCCCCACGAGCGCCTGCGGCGGGGCTGGTATACCGAACATCTCACAGAACCTCTCGTTGACGTGCAGGATCCGGCGTTGCTCGCTCTCGACGAGGATCCCAGCCTGAAGGCTCTCGATCAGGGTCGCAAGCAACGCGTTGGCGTCGTGAATCTCTCTCGATCCGCGCTCGCTCGGTGATGTCGCGGGCGGAGGCGAAGATCATGCGCTCCCCGTTGTAGTCGATGGGGCTGACGCGCACTTCGACGGGGAAGCGCGTGCCGTCCTTTCGCCGATGCTCTCCTATGTGGGCGCTTGTAGCCACGCCGGCATCGCCGCCCATGACGCGCTGCCAGAGCGTGGCGCCCTTCTTCGAATCTTGTTGCTCTTTGGAGACGAGGTTGGTCGCGAAGTCCCTGACCCTGAGCCCGAGCATCTCCTCCCGCGTGTAGCCCAGAGATCGGCTCGCCTCGGAGTTGCAGTCCACGATGCGCCCCTCGTCGTCATGCACCAGGAGGGCGTCGGCGGATTGCTCGAAGAGCTGCCTGAAGCGCCGCTCGTTGGCCTGGATCCTCTCCTCCGCGAGCTTGCGATCGGTGATGTCGCGCACGATGCCGGTGAAGAGGATGTCGCCTTCCTCTCGCATCTCGCCGATCGAGAGCTCCAGCGGGAACTCCTCGCCGTTCTTGCGGAGCCCTGCCAGTTCGACCGGCCCCTTGCCGACCACGCGCGCCTCCCCACCCGCGAGGTAGCGGCGGAAGCCGTGCTCGTGCGGTCCGTGGAACCGCTCGGGCATAAGCATGCGGAGCGGCTGGCCGGTGGCCTCTTCCGCCGTGTAGCCGAAGATGCGCTCGGCGGCGGGGTTGAACGAGCGGATCAGGCCGCTGGTAGTCATGGTGATGATAGCGTCGGTCGCCGTCTCCACGACGGCGCGGTTGCGCGCGTCGCTCTTTCTCAGGTCCTCCACGAGGGTTTGCAGCTGCGCCGTGCGCTCCCGGACGCGTTGCTCCAGGGTTACGTTCAGCTTGCGAACTTCCTCTGCTCTGCGCTCATTCTCGCGCAGGATCAACGCCATGCGCCCTATCGCGAGCGCGAACAGGACGTACGCGCCCACGTCCACGACGATATCGGCCTCGTCACCTCGCACCGCGTCGATCGCGAATATCGTCAGGGGTGTGAACCCTGCTACCGCGAGCAGCGCCAATCTCCACCACGGGGTCCTTGCTTGCTCGCCGGACGTTCTCGCGGACATCTCCGACATCGACGGATGCAACGCGGCAGCTCCGAAGAAGGCGTAAGAGAGCAGCCAGCCCAGATCTAGCACCGTACCGCTCTCGTACGTTCCCCGAAGCGTCCTAACGCCGTAGATCGCGTCGGTTACCGGATGAAGAGCGATACCTCCCAGTAGCAGGTAGAAGCTCAGCGGACGCACGGCAGAGACGAACAGGGTGCGTACCGCGAGGGCGAACCACAGCAGGCCCCCTACAGGATAAGCGAGAGAGACAAGGGTCGCGAAGAGAGGGACGGGACCGTCTTCGGCGTAAGGCTCTATCAAAACCTCCCACGAAACCAGAGACAAGCCTATGGTAACTATCCCTGCATCGATCAGGCTTCCCCAGTCGCGTCCGGTAGCGGGGCGGACTAGGAACGCCAGCCCGATGGCGGTGACGGCGTAGCTGCCAAGGTAGAGAGCGTCGGCGACGGACGGGAAGGGCGCAGGCACGCTCAGCAAGGTCTCGTAGATGATGAAGAAGACCGTGTCCGCGGCGACGAACAACGATAGGCCGAAGGCGATGACCAACCAGGGCCAGGCGGGCGTGGGACGGTGCCAGCGTATGCCGACCAGGATGAAGGTCACCATCGAAGCGCCGATGAGGACATACAGGATGTTCTGGATCGCGCCCGAAAGGAACAGATGCGCTACGGCAGTGGCGGACGCCAGCCCAAGGTAGGGTAGCCAGGCGTATGCTGGTATCTTCCGCACAGGTTCGCGGGTCTCCTCACTCATGCACCGTCCCCGTTCTCCGCACGGCTCTCCTCGGATCACACCCGGCGTGTAGCGCGAGCAACGTCGAGAGGAAAATACGCTCCAGACCTGCACAACGCAGTTGCAGATGGCGTAGAAAGGTCGGCTGAAGAGCGCTTGTGCTGTCCCTCCATTGCGTCACGCTCATTACGCTCCCGTGGCGGTTCACTTGTGGCGAAGCCCACAACGTTCTTCCCTTGGTTATCGTACAGTTGAGCGCTTCGCTTTAGTGTCCTTGAAGCGAGCGCCATAATCTACGTCGCCAGACGAACGCGCACCGAGCGCGAGGACCGTCCCGATAGATTCTGACGCGGCGCTCGCAGCGCACATGCGGCCGCCGGTAGCGATCAAGCCACGAAGCGCCCGCTCCAGTATCGGACCGCCGACGCTACGCCTGGCGACTCTTTTCGGTCGGAGGATCGGGAACCGCGCCGTACCCTTCGCGCTCCCTTCGATGCGATCCTTGCTGTGGGCTTAGGAGAACAGCAGCGGTTCGAGCCCATGACATGGGGTCACGGAGCCGGGGTGTCTACCCCCGCGCGGGGGCAAGCCTGAGTATGCGGTCGTCGTCGGGGCCGGGGGTGCCGCGTCCGTCGCGGTTGTTGGTGAGGACCCAGAGCGAGCCGTCTGGGGCTTGGGCGACGTGCCGGAGCCGCCCGGCCTCCTCGGAGAGAAGCTCCTCGCGTCCGGCGACGTTGCCCGCGCCGTCGAGGTCGAGCCGCCAGAGGCGCTGGCCCCTCAGACCCGCCATGAAGAAGTCGCCCTCCCACTGAGGGATCGAGCCGTCCTTCAAGATGGCCGCGCCGCTCGGGGAGGCCTCGCTCGTCGCCCACGTCGAGATAGGGTCCCTAAACTTGGGCTCGCCGCCCTCGCCCTCGACCTCGGGCCAGCCGTAGTTGCCGCCCGCCTGTATCCGGTTGACCTCGTCGAAGGTGTTCTGGCCGAACTCGGTGGCGTAAAGCT
>JADDPR010000395.1 GCA_016781775.1 Rubrobacter sp.
GTTACACCTCCGCCGCCATTGTGGCACGATCTTCTCTGTTTAACAAACTACCGCGATGCGATTCTACCCAGCAGGGGTACCAGGCGCGGAGGCGTAAAAGAAGTCTTTTCGCAACAACTCAAGGAAGCGCGGGAGAGGACGCGGTTCCTGCTGACGGGGGTTGTGGAGGAGGACCTCCTCGCCCAACACGACCCCATCATGAGCCCCCCGATCTGGGACTACGGGCACATCGGCAACTACGAGGAGCTGTGGCTCCTCAAGGAGGCCCACGGCCGGGAGCTCTCCGACCGCGAGCTCTACGACATGTACGACGCCTCCCTCCACCCCAGGGAGGAACGCCCGTCCCTCAACCTCCTGATGCGCCCCGACGCCGACGTCTACCTCGACGCCGTGCGCCGCGCCGTCCTCGAAACCCTGGCCACGGCCGACCTCGACGGCGACGACCCGCTCCTCGGGGACGGCTTCGTGTACAACATGATCCTGCAGCACGAGGCCCAGCACAACGAGACCATGCTCCAGACCTTTCAGCTTATGAAGGGCAGGGGCTACCGCCCCGAGGGCCTCGTCGGGCTCCCGAAGGGCCCGGTCGTCGTCGGCGGGGAGATGGTCCGCGTCCCGGGCGGCGAGTTCGTCATGGGCACCGACGACCGCTCCCGGGCCCTGGACAACGAGCGCGGCCCGCACCTCGTCGACGTCCCCGGCTTCCTCCTGGACAAGACCCCCGTCACGAACGCGGCTTACGCCTCCTTTATCGAGGACGGCGGCTACGAGAGGCCCGAACTCTGGGACCCGTTCGGCTGGGAGTACATAAAGAAGGAGAACATAGCCCAGCCCAAGCACTGGTACCAGCCCGAGCCGCACTCCTGGTGGACGGAGAGGTTCGGCTTCGACGAGCCCCTGGATCCCAACGGGCCGGTCGTCCACGTTTCTTGGTACGAGGCCGACGCCTACGCTCGCTGGGCCGGAAAGCGCCTCCCCACGGAGGCGGAGTGGGAGAAAGCGGCCTCTTGGGACCCCGAGACGGGGACCAAGAGGCTTTATCCGTGGGGCGACGAGGAGCCTGCCCCTGGCGACGGCAGGGCGAACCTGGACGCTTTGGCGTTCCGTCCCGCCCCCGTCGGGGCGTACCCCGACGGGGCGAGCGCGTACGGGGCTTTAGGCATGATCGGGGACGTCTGGGAGTGGACCGCGTCAAGCTTCCACGCCTACCCGGGCTTCGAGGCCTTCCCGTACCGCGAGTACTCCGAGGTCTTTTTCGGTCCGGAGTTCAAGGTCTTGCGCGGAGGCTCCTGGGCCACCAGGCCCGTCGCCATACGCAACACCTTCCGGAACTGGGACTATCCCATCCGCCGCCAGCTCTTCGTCGGCTTCCGCTGCGCGAAGGACGCTTAGAGGGCCTTGCCGTGGAAGAAATGGAGGTTTCGAAGACCATGACGCACGAAGGGAGAACGATCTGGTGGAGGTGCTGATGAACGAAGCGGCGGGGTCCTCCTCCGAGATGGTCAGGAACGCGCGGACGGGGCTCTCGAGCGTTCCCGAGCGCCTCTCGCCGTGACCCAAGAGTAGCTTCTACGATGGGGAGGGTTCGAAGCTCTTCGAGGAGATAACGATCCTCCCCGAATACCACCCGAGAGAGCCGGGTGGAGGCCCTCGTCCTGCGCGGACGGCCGACGACGACCGATGATCTTCCTCGGGGATACCATCGGCGACTTACCGAACGGAGGCGGCCCTTTGTGCGAGAGGTCCACGCGGGAGCCTGCGCAAAGGGTGGCACATCGCGCTCGGCTTGGATCTCAAAGGACGCGAGGTATTCGAAAAGGGCCGGGACGCCTCGGTTTCCGATACGAGCCAAAGTGGCCACCAGCATCGCGGACCTCCACGAAGGCCGAAAAAATCCCCGGCCTACCTTCTCGCGTGGCAACGCCCCACCATCGACGTCGAGGGACTCTACGACTCACGCAACGCAGTAGCGCAGAAGGGCCGAAGTCTCGGACCGTTCGGCCCGGCCCGCAGGCGGCAGAGGGGTGCGGCGATCGGCTTCCCAGGAGTTGCCTCACCACCGGGGCGGGGCAGCGAAGGGGGCCGGCTCGAAGCGAGCCGGCCCCCCTCTCGCTCGGGGTGCTTTGTTGCGGCTTGTGCTTACTACCTGCTGCTGCGCAAGCGAAGGGCCACGAGCCCTCCTCCCGCCAAAAGCACGACGGCCGCCCCGCCGGCGAGCGGCAGAAGCGCCGGACCGCCCGTCTCGGCCAGCTGGGTCGTGCCTCCGCTCCCCATCATCATCTTGCCCTCGTTCATCATCATCTCGCCGTTCTTCATCATCATCTGGTCGCCGGACTGCTGGCCGCTCTCCATCATCATCTGGCCCTCGTCCATCATCATCTGGCCCTTCTCCATCATCATCTCGCTGCCGTACTGCATCTGGCCGCTTTGCATCATCTGGCCGTTCTCCATCATCATCTGGCCGTTTTCCATCATCATCTCGTTACCGTACTGCTGGCCTTCGTTCATCATCATCTTGCCCTCGTCCATCATCATCTGGCCGTTGTGGCTGCTAGCCCACGCTGCCGGGGCGATGGCCAACGCCATCAAGGCCACCAGAATAGAGATCATCGATACTTTACGCATGCGTTTCTTTCCTTTCTTTCGCGCTTCATTCGTACGCTAACACCCCACTGCTGCCGAACTTTATCCTCTTCTCGAGGTCATCCATCGGCGTTCGGGTGAACATCGGTGAACAAGCCGGTGTAGGTTGGTG
>JADDPR010000247.1 GCA_016781775.1 Rubrobacter sp.
CTTAGGCGGCCGCTCGTTCGGGCGCCGATTCGCCTTTCGCGCGTCGTATACCGGCGAGCAGCAGGACGAGGGCCGCTCCCGCGCAGAGCGCCCCAACCCATCCGAGGGCCGCGATGGAACCGTAGCCCAGGGCGAAGGAGCCGAGGGCCGAGCCCGCGCCCTGTCCGAGGTAGATCGCCGACGCGTTCAGCGAGAGGACCGTGTTCCTTGATTCGGGGGCGGTCTGGATCAGGCGGTACTGCTGAAGCGGTATGATCGCAAACCCCGCGACGCTCCACGCGACGAGCGCCGCAACGGCGCCCAGGACCGCCGTCCAAGAGCCCGCGTCCGCCACGGTGAGCAGCGAGAACGAGAGCAACGAGAACGCGAGGACGACCAGGATCGCGCCCATGCTGCCCCGGTAGCCCCGGCGATCCGCCCAGTAACCCCCAAGGGAGTTTCCCGCGATGCTGGCGAGCCCGAACACAAACAGCATCGCCCCGATGCCGCCCCCACCGAAGCCCGTCAGCCCTTCAAGAAGCGGCCTCACGTAGGTGAGCACGACGAAGCCGGCCGCCACGCCGAGCGCGGTGATGCCCAGGACGGCCAGTATGACCGCCCTGCCCGCGACGGCGAACATCGACCGCAAGCCCGCCACCGGAGGTTTCTCCACGTCCGGCAGGACCGCGGCGACCGAGACCGCGGCAACCGCCGCCAGGACGCCTACCATCACGAAGCTGGCCCGCCACCCGAACTCGTCCCCGACCAGGGTGCCGAGCGGTATGCCGACGACCCAGGCTACGGTCATCCCGCCTATGACGAGCGAGAGCGCCCTCCCTTGCTTCTCAGGGGCCGCGAGGTCCGCCGCTACGGCGCCCGCCACAGGCGTCAGGATCGCCGCCCCGAACGCCGCCGCAACTCTTGCTGCGAGCAACAGCCCGAAGGAAGGCGCCACGGCTGCCGCCCCGTTTGCGACGGCGAAGAGGGCGAGCGCGGCAACGAGGAGCCAGCGCCTCGTCACCCTCTCCGTGAGGGTGACGAGAACCGGCGAGCCCACGGCGTACGCCACGGCGAAGACGGTGATCAGATGACCCGCCGATTCTATGGGGACCGAGAACTCGCCGGCCACGCTGCCCAGAAGCCCCGTGACGACGAAGGTGCCGGTCCCGATGGCGAAGGTCGCCAACGTCAGGATCAGGACGCGAAAGTTCACCGGCGGCCCTCGGCCGGCTGCCCTTGCCCATCCCCTTCGCCGAGCCTTGCGAAACGGCGCAAGAACTCCCGCCAGGCCTCCCGGAACTCGGGGCTTTCGGGGTCCTGGCCGGTGGTCATGCGCGTAATCTGGGCGAACGCCACCGGATAGGCGGTGAGGGCGTAGACCGCGAGCTGGAGGTAGCGCGGGTCGAGGTCTGTGGGGAGGTCTCCCCTGGCCCCCTTCCCCCGCAGGTCCTCGACCTGGCGGGCGATGGACTCGCGGCGCTCCTCCTCGAGGGGCGCCTCTTCGCTGCGGTTCGCGGCCTCCCAGGTCAAAAAACGGATCCAATCGAGGTCCTCGTAGAGCTTCTCGAAGTGGTACTCCAGAAGCTCCCCAAGCTCCCCCGGCGACCCCTCCAGCCTCCCGAGGCGCTCCTCGATCTTGCGCTCCACGACCTCCCGAAAGAGGTCCTCCTTCCCACCGAAGTAGTGGTACAGGAGCTGCTTGTTCACCCCGGCCCTTCGGCCTATCGACTCCACCCGGGCCCCCGCGAAACCCTTCTCCGCGAACTCGCCGACCGCCGCCTCGACGATGCGCCCCCGCGTCCGCTCCGCGTCCCGTACCTTGCCCAAGCCGTCGTCCTACCCCTCGATCCGACCGTCCGTATCTAACAGAAGGTAGGCCGTTATCAACCGTTTGTCAAGTTGCGTTAGGGCTGCGTGGGGGTGAGGGCTGGGTTAAGCTAGATGCTCCTACCGTCACAAGGGAATGGCGGTTGGAGAAGCGCGGAAAGGAGGAGGTTATGGCTGTTGAGCCGGCTGTGATCCGGAACGTGTGCTTGATCGGCCACCGGGGGAGTGGCAAGACGGCGCTGGGGGAGGCGATGCTGGGGCTTGCCCAGGGGAGGAAAGGCCCGGGGACGTCCGTCCTCGACCACGCGGAGGAGGAGGTCGAGCGCGGGATGACGCTCGGCATGAGCGTCGCCCACCTCGAGTGGAAGGGGCGCCACGTCAATGTGCTCGATACCCCCGGGGACGGGGGATTTATCGCGGATGCCTTCGTGGCGCAGAGGGCGGCCGATTGCGCGGTCCTCGTGGTGCATGCGCAAGACCCCATACAGGTCGTCACCGAGCGCGTCTGGCGGCGCGGGGAGAAGGAGGACATCCCGCACGTCGTCGTCGTCAACCACCTCGACCGGGAGCGCACGGACTTCGTGGCCGTGGTGGATTCTTTACGCGAACGGTTCGGTCCCGCGGTCGTGCCGCTGAACCTGCCGATCGGCAAGGAGGGGGAGCTGCGCGGGATTTACGGCCTCCTCACCGGCATCGCGTTCGTGGACGGTGAGCAGAGAGCCGAGGTCCCCGAGGGGATGGAGGAGGAGGTCGAGGCGGCGAGGCTCCTTATCTTCGAGACCATCGCCGAGAGCGACGACACCCTGCTGGAGAAGTATCTCGAAGGGGAGGAGCTGACCACCGAGGAGCTCTTCGAGGGCTTGCGGCGCGGCATCGCCGACGGCGTGATCATCCCGGCGCTCGCGACGAGCGCGGAGCGCATGATCGGGGTGGACAGGGTGCTCGACGTGATCGCCGGTAGCGCCCCGAGCCCGGTCGACCGCTGCCGCTGGACCACGGTGAGCGGTAAAGAAGTCCCCTGCGACCCCGACGGCCCGTTCGCCGCCTACGTCTTCAAGACCTACGTCGACCCCTACGCGGGGCGTCTGAGCGTCCTCCGCGTCGTGAGCGGGCGCTGCCGCTCGGACGAGACCCTCACCAACCCGAGGACGGGCTCCACCGAGCGCCTCGGCGGCATCTCTCACATGATGGGCAAGGAGCGTATCCCCGGCGACGAGGCGGTCGCGGGGGACATCATCGCCGTCGCCAAGCTCAAGGATACCCACACCTTCGACACCCTGTGCAAGCCCGATAAAGTCGTCGCCTTCCCGCCCGTCGAGCTCCCCGAGTCGACGACCGCGTTCGCCGTGGGGGCGAAGACCCGTGGGGAGGAGGAGAAGGTCTTCGAGGCCATACGCAAGGTCGCGGACGAGGACCCGTCGCTCGTGCTCGTGCGTTCGGATTCGACGGGGGAGGAGATCCTCTCGGGGCTCGCCCAGATGCACGTCGAGCTCGCGCTCGAGCGGATAAACCGCCGCTACGGGGTCGAGGTCGAGGCGAGGGCGCCGAAGGTGCCTTTCGTTGAGACGATCTCCGCGGCCTCCCAGGCCCAGGGGCGCTACAAGAAGCAGACCGGCGGGCGCGGCCAGTTCGGGGACGCGAGGATAGAGCTCTCGCCGCTACCCCGCGGCGCCGGCTTCGAGTTCGAGGACGGCATCACGGGCGGGGCGATCCCACGCCAGTTTATCCCCGCCGTCGAGAAGGGCATCCAGGAGGCCATGCGCGAGGGCCCCATCGCCGGCTACCCGGTCAGGGACGTCAAAGTCCGCCTCTACGACGGATCCTTCCACTCGGTGGACTCCTCCGAGGCCGCCTTCAAGGTCGCGGGCTCGATGGCCTTCAAAAATGCCGTCGAGAACGCCCGTCCCGTCCTGTTGGAGCCGTACGTGAAGGTCGAGGTCCTGGCCCCCACGGAGCTCGTCGGGGACATCATGGGCGACCTCTCGGGGAGGCGCGGGAGGCCCATGGGCATCGAGCAGCGCGGCGAGCGGCAGGTGGTACAGGCCGAGGTCCCGCAGGTCGAGATGCTGACCTACGCTCGCGACCTCCGCTCCATCACGGGCGGCCGGGCCAATTTCCACGTCGAGCCCGGCCACTACGAGGAGGTCCCGCCGAACCTCGTCGACAAGGTCCTCTCCGCCAACGTGAGGGAGGAAGAGAAGGAGAAGGTGAGCTAGCGCAGACGGCCCACGCGGAGGAGGGGCGACAACGCGTGGTCCCTCCTCCCTCACCTGCGTAACCTTACGCCGATCCGCAGGCCCTCCTCGGAGCACGGTCTCGTCAGAACGGGCGCCGGGCTGTTGCTCTGCGGGCTTCGTGTTGGGCGCTTTTGCGCGTGGTCGAGACGATGAGCCTCGTTGTTGTAGCGTCGCACCGACGGCGAGTCGCTGAGGCTATACCCGCGCCGGCTCCCGCGGCACGGCCGTACCTACGAGGCAGTCCCTGGTGACGAGGTCCGCGAGCTCGTCTTCGGTCATGCCCTCGGTCCCCGGTGGGCGCATGGGGAGGACGAGGTAGCGGACATCGGCGGAGGAGTCGTGGACGGAGACCGAGGTGTCCTCCGGGATCTCCAGCCCGAACTCCCGCATCACGGCGCGCGGCTCGACGACGGCGCGGGAGCGGTAGGCGGGGCTCTTGTACCAGTCGGGCGGGCGGCCGAGGATGGCGCGCGGGTAGCACGAGCAGAGGGTGCAGACGATGAGGTTGTGGGTCGCCGGGGTGTTCTCGACGGTGACGAACTCGACGGTGCCGGAGGCGTCTATGCCGAGCTGCGAGCAGGCGGCCTTGGTATCGCGTAAGAGCAGCTCCTTGAAGCCGGGATCCGTCCAGGCGCGGGCGACGAGGCGGGCGCCGTTCTCGTAGGAGCGGGCCTCCATGTACTCGATTTGCGCCTCGACCTCCTCGTGCGTCAGGATGCCCTTCTCGGCGAGCAGCTCTTCGACGGCCCGGATGCGCGCCGCCCACGGGCTAGTCTCGTGCTTCGGCTCCGCGTGCGGGTGCCCATGCTCGTGTTCGTGTCCGTTCTCGCTCACGTTAGCTCTCCTCGATCGCGGGTTCGAGCCAGTGCTCGTAGATGTCGACGTGGAGCGTGTCGCCCGGCGGCCCCGCGTAGCCCTCCCACAGGTCGGTCTGGCGGAAACACACCCTGTAGAGCGGCTTCTCGGGGAGGCCGGCGCCGCCGTAGGCGAGGGACTCGGGGTCCGGAAAGCCGCCGAGGATGCCGGTGACGCGGCCGCGTTTCCCTTTCACGTATTCGGGGGTGCGGACGTGGCCCTTCTTCTCCACGTTCGGGACGCGCACGGCGTCCCCCGGCCGGAAGCGGGCCGCTGTTGCGGGTCGGATCACCCGCTCTCCCAACGCCTTTCGAGGGCCGCGGCCCGCTCGTCTATCTCCTCCTGGGTGAGGAGGCCCTTCTCGACGACGAGCGCCTCGGCCGCCGCAGCCCACCGCTCGTAGTAGCTCATCTCCCTGTACTCCCGTAGGCTCTCGATGGCCCGGCGCATCTCGTCGGTGGTCTTGTGTCCTTTGGCGTTCAGGACGTAGTTGACCGCATCGGCGAGGCGTTCCCAGTCTTCGAGCTCGTGCTGACTCTTATCGACGGGGCCGAACTCCTCGCGTCGGCCCCCCATGTCGTGAATGCCGGTCATGCCGGTATCTTACCCGACGCTCATCACCTCGGCGAGCGGTGGGCGCTCGACGAGCTCCTCGACGTGCTCGCGTAGTGCGAGACCCTCGGGCGTGGCGACGGCGTGCAGGTACTCGCTGAACTGGAAGAGCGAGTCCGGGAGTCCGGGGTCGCGGACCTGCTGCAGCCGGCCGTCCTGGCGCAGGCGCCTCGCGACGGCGCGCAGGACGGAGTAGCTCATGCGGCCGAGGTCGAAGAGGGGCTGATGGCGGTTCTGGCGCGTGCCAAGGTCGACCTGCGCCATCGCGCCGAGGCCGACCTTCTTGAGGACGTCGATCATGATCCCGGTCTCGACCGCGTAGCCGGTGAGGAACGGTATGGAGGCGAAGAGCTCCTTGTCGGCGGCGAACTCGCCGGCCAGAGGTTGCACGAACCCGGTCAGCTCGGGGTAGAAGAGGTTGAAGAGGGGCTTCGTCGTAAGCTCCGTGACGCGACCCCCGCCGTCCTGCTGGACGGTCTCGTCGCTCTTGAAGGGCCTCCTGAACGCCCCCTTGACGAAGCGCACACCCGGCGTCGTAAAGATGGGGCCCAGGGTGCCGTAAACAAGCTGCTGTTTGAAGTCCTTCGTGTCGGCGTCGGCGAACATGATGATGTCGCCCGTCGCGACGGAGAGGCTCCGCCACATGGCGTCACCCTTACCGTGCGCGCCACCGTAGTTCGAGAGGAGCGCGTTCTCCGAGAAGACCTCGGCCCCCTTGCTGCGGGCGGCCTCGGCGGTGCCGTCCTCCGAGTCGGCGTCTACGACCAGGGTCTGGTCCACGAGCGGGGTGCCCTCGGGCATCCTCTCGTTCAGGGCCCGCACCTCCTCCAGGATACCGCCGATCGTGTCGGCGACGTTGCGGGACGGGAGGACCAGGCTTACGGTGCGGCGCGACTCTTTCTTGAGCCGTGCCAGTTCGGAAAGGTCGGAGAATGCTTCATGCTTGTAAGATCGGTTCTCAAACCACTCCGCGGCGTCTCGGGGCGCGAAGCCCCCCTCGTGCTTTCTCATGGCAGATAAGCTAACGTAAAACGACTCACATGTCTATATTAGCTCTTCACGATGTGCTTTCCGGCACTCCCGTGGTTTACGAGACCGTGGTGCGAAGCACCTCCTCGATCGGGGTGATCCCCCGCGGCCTTCAGGAGGCCGTCGGCGCGCATCTTCACCATGCCCGCCCGAACGGCGGCGCGCGAGATCTCGTCCGCCGACGAGCGCTCCAGCGGGAGGCCGACGATCTCCCCGTTCATGGGCATGAGCTCGTAGATGCCGATCCTGCCGCGGTAGCCGTCGCCCCCGCAGGCCTCGCACCCCGCCGGAGCGAAGAAGCCGGGCCTCCCATCCTCCGGGTCCTCCCATTCGAAGGGGAAGCCTATCTCCCCGAGGAGCCCCTCGTCGACCTGGACCGGCGTCTTGCAATCATCGCACAGGCGGCGCACGAGCCGCTGGGCGACCACGCAGCCCACCGCGCTCGTCGTCAGGTACGGGTCGACGCCCATGTTCGTCAGGCGGGGGATCGCGCCCGCGGCGTCGTTCGTGTGGAGGGTCGCGAGGACCAGGTGGTCCGTGAGCGCCGCATCGACGGAGATCTCGGACACAAAAAGCAAAACTGCACGGACTTGCCTTCGGTGCTCTGCTAACCGAGGGGCGGACCGAACGGCTAGAATTGGCAATAGCGTAGAGAAAGGAGGCGCGGCGCGGGCCGCTCCGGGAAGAGTTCAGGACCCGCGCCACAGCTCGTATGGGGAGTATACAAAGTTCGAGAGAGAACCTGGTAGTAGAGCATTATCGGCGGCGGGGCGAGTTCCGGGAAGCGGTCGAGGAGGTCCGCACCTATTGGCAGATAGACGACCCGCCAGCCCAGCTACCGCCCGAATCCGACGATATCCTCCTCCCCCCGTGCCTGGATAAGCCGAAGGATCTTTCGGGGCTGCACGCGGTGTGGGCTAACCATCCTTATCTCCCTCCGCTCATGGGGGGGCCAAGGGACGACCCTGCGAGCTACGTGGTATGGCCTGCAGAGTGGAGCACGGCTTATCGAAACCTCGAGCGTCGCTGGGAGCTGGACCTGAGCTACGCTTTGCGTAACGGTAACGTCCCGGAGAAGTACTTAGAAGATAAAGTCCCTATCACAGAAGGGCAGTTGCCCTGGTATCGGTTCGCCGCCGGCTGTGTGCTTTACGACCCGCCCGAGGATGAGGAGAATCTACGGTTATTCGCCGAGTACGGCGGTCCATTGCCTGTCATTGGGGTGTTGACCAGTCGAAGGCTGCGAGAGCAACAGATAGATGCTGCGGTTGGGGCCGCAGTCGACAAGATAATTTCCGACAAGATGTGGGAGCTGCGCCGGGAGCTTCCCGACGATCCTGACCGGGCGCGCTTTGAGGTCGTGAACCGCTTTAGCGCTGAGTTGCAGGCGGAGGAAGATCGGGCGAGGGATGACCACGAGATCGAGACGGACCTAAACCCGCCGAGCGGCTTCTACAACATCGCTGTGGACCCGGCAAAAGATACCAAAGAGGATGTCTTGGAGAAGTATGCCAAGCTCCGAGCCGAGGAAGGGCTTTGCCCACCGGGGGGGCGGCCGCGCATCAACCAACTCACCGCCATAAGGTGCGCGATCCTTTACGACGAGCAGAACCCCGTGGACCCGACGGATAAACGCCGTAAGCGGTGGACACACGAGCGCTTAGCCAAGAAGTTCGGGTTACTAGTTCAAACAGGCAAGAAGTGTGGGCTACCATCCAAGCGCTCCGCCCAGGAGCACGTGAAGGTTGGAAGAGAGCTACGCAGAAAGACCTGAAAGAATAATCCGCAAAGAATCGTGACACGTAAACCCTGCCCCCCGGTTTGCGGTCCTTTTTACTTATAACTTCCCCAACTATCTTAGCCTTCGATGGAAGGCGTAATGCGTATATCGAAGGTTGCCAAGCAGCTTGGGGTTTCTCCTCATTACCTGCGCCTACTCGAATGGGAAGGTCGTATCCCCCCAGCCCGCCGAGACTTCAACGGCCGCATCTATACCCCATTTGATGCTGCTCTGCTGAAAAGCATGGGAATTGGTGCTCGCCCCCGAAAGCTGAAACGTGCAGAAGAGGTGCTGGGAGAGGTGAGATGAGTAGCCCTCGCATCTCCTACACCCCACGTCCAAACACCGTACCCGAGGGCGAGGTTGCCTCGCTTGCCTCTGTCTACCGCTTCATCCTCGACAGCCATGCAAAGAAAAAGGCCTCCCGCCCCGGAGGCCCCGACGATGCGGAGGAATCCAAGAATGACCGCACCGCTAAACCCAAGTATAACTGATAGCTCTCCGGAAACCCTGGTCGTCTTCGACCTTCGCGTGCATGGAGCGCGGTCTCGGTTGAATGACCAGAAGCGCGCCTGGGGTCGCCGCGCGAGCGTCGAGCGCCTGGACAAAGACCACTCCGCCCTGATCGTTCGGGCGGGCGGAGCTCGGAGGATAGCTTGAGCGCCCTAGACAACGTGCTCGGGCGCCTCGGGAATGTCAAGCAGGAGGGCGACGGTCACAAGGCTAGTTGCCCGTGTCCAGATCACGGACAGGGCCACGGCGACAGGAATCCGAGCCTCAGCGTTGGCGCCGATAGCGAGGGCAACGTCCTCCTCAAGTGCTTCGCGGGCTGCCCCACGGAACTCGTTGTGGACGCCATCGGCCTGGAGATGGGCGACCTCTTCGAGAATCGCAACGGCTCGAGGGGAGGGGGGGCTTATACCTCCCCCAAACAACGGTCAACAGGTCAACCGGCGACGCTCGCGAACTACGCGGCCTACGTGAAGCTGTCCGAGTCCTTCCTAAAGGGCCTGGGGCTCAGAGAGTACCGCCACCTCGGCGAGCCGGCCGTCAGCATGCCCTATCTGGACGGAAGCGGAGAGGAGGTGCTCCTGACGCGCTCTCGCGTCTCCCTGACCGGGAGCCCAAAGGTAAAGACTCGCAAGGGCGACAAACATCGCCTCTACGGGCTCTGGAAACTCGAGGAGGCCAGGAAAACGGGCTACGCTTGGGCGGTCGAAGGAGAGTCCGACTCGCAGACGCTCTGGTACCACGAGGAGCCGGCGGTCGGGATACCGGGCGCGAATGGCTGGAAGGCCGAGTGGGCTACCGATCTCGACGGCGTCGGCAAGATCTACGTCGTGGTAGAGGACGAGGCGGGCGAGGCCCTGTGGCGCAAGATGGCCGCAAGCCCCGAGATCCGGGAACGTCTCTATCGGGTGGAACTCGAGAGCGCGAAAGACGTCTCCGAGCTGCACAAGCAAGACCGCGGCGGTTTCCGCGAGAGGCTGAGGAAGGCCCGCGAGGCCGCCAGGGCTTGGCTCGACATCGCCGAGACAGAGCAAGAGGAGCGGAGCCGGGAGGCGTGGGCCTCCTGCCAGGAGCTGGCTGAAAGCGAGGACATACTCGCCGAGTTCGTCGCCGACCTGGAGAGGTGCCGTATGGTCGGCGAGAGGACAAACGCCAAGCTCCTCTACCTCGCAATGGTTAGCCGCCTGCTCGACAGGATCGTGAGCGTGGCCGTCAAGGGCCCGTCCTCCGGCGGCAAGTCCTACCTCGTCAAGCTCGTGTCCAGCTTCTTCCCCGAGAGCGCCTCAGTGAAGCTCACCGCCTTCAGCGAGAAGACCCTCTTCTACACCGAGGAGGCCCTCGCCCGCCGACACATCATCCTCTCCGAGGCTTCCGGGCTCGGAGACTTCCAGGAGTACGTGATCCGCACGCTCCTCTCCGAGGGCTTCCTTGAGTACGAATTTGTCGAGAAGACCTCCGAGGGTCTCAGGCCACGCCGGATACGGAAGGATGGGCCTACCGGCTTCATCACCACCACGACTCGCGACAAGCTGCACGCCGAGAACGAGACGCGCTACCTCTCCCTCACCGTTACGGATACCAGGGAGCAGACGCGCCGCGTCTTCCGTGCCTTGGCTGAGGAGCAGGTCGTGGAGCCGGACCGTGGGCGCTGGCTCACCTTGCAGACGTGGCTAGAGAGTGCCGAGCGACGTGTCACCATCCCCTACGCGGGGGCGCTCGCCGAGAAGATGGGCGACGTGGCGGTTCGTCTCAGAAGGGACTTCTCGGTCGTCTTGAGCCTCGTTCGGGCTCATGCCCTCTTGCATCAAGCGACCCGAAAGAAGGATGCCGAGGGGCGGGTGGTGGCCTCCCTCACCGACTACGCGCGCGTTCGAGACCTCGTCTCCGGCCTCATATCGGAGGGGGTCGAGGCTACCGTCCCCGCGACGGTACGCGAGACGGTCGACGCTGTCGGAAAGCTGATCCGAGATTCGGACGAAGAGTGGACCACGAACAAGGCGGTAGCTGAGGAGCTCGACGTGGACAAGGCTGCGGCCTCCAGACGTGTAAGGACCGCCATAAACCGGGGCTACCTGAAGAACCTCGAGGAGAGCAAGGGACGACCGGCTCGGCTCGTGATCGGGGAGGAGATGCCAGAGGACCGGGAGATACTGCCCGCGCCCGTGGACCTGGAGGGAAGCGGTTGCACGGTTGACCGTGAACTCACGGAGATAGAACACCCCCCTCCCCCCTCCATACAGGCGGGGGTTACTCGTTTTAGGGGAGGGGGGGCTTTTACCTCCCGAGAAAACACGTCAACCGATCAACCCTCCGACGAGCGAGAGGAGTTCATCCTGTGAACGTCCTGAGCCTTTACCGCGATCTCAAGCAGCGAGGCGTGATCCTCGAAGCCGACGGCAATCGTTTGAAGGTTAACGCCCCGACTGGCATTCTGACGAAGGAGGATCGGGAGGCGCTATTCCAGGCCAAGACTGCACTCCTCAAGATGCTCTCCCCCCCGATCGCGGGGTACGAAGACGACGGTAGACGCTTCGATGCCAGGCTGAGCAGGCATCCCGGTTACACGTCTCTCTACGACCCCGTACACGATGAGTGGCACGACTTCCCCACCAAGGATTGCTACCCGTCCATCATAACCCTGGCGAACAAGCGGCGGGAGAAGGGAGGGGCGTCGTGAGCGTTTACGGTACTAGCCCCATAAGGCGGCGCCGTAGCCGGGAGGAGCTG
>JADDPR010000151.1 GCA_016781775.1 Rubrobacter sp.
AGAGTCGGCACGGAGGATCAGCGGCCTCGCGCGTGCTCCTCCGTGCTACCCTCCCCGGGGGCCTACACGGCCCGGTCATTCATATTGGGCTCCGGGGGTGGTAGTTGGCGGGGGTGATCGAGGAGGGCGATCTCAAGGGCCGGTTGCGGCTGCTGAGGGCGGCGGCTTTTCTGAGCACCTTCGACAGGTTCACGGCGGCGCCGATGCTGGTTACGATCGCGGTCGGGCTCGGGGCCTCGCTGGAGGAGGTCGCGTGGTCGGCGAGCCTCTACTACCTGCTCTACGGGGCGATGCAGCCGGTATGGGGGACGCTCTCGGACAGGCTCGGGCGGGTGCGGGTGATCCGGCTGGCGCTCGTGGGCGTCCTGGTGCCGGGCCTCGTCTCGGCGCTCGCCCCGAACCTCGCGACGCTCGTGGTGGGCCGGGCGCTCGCGGGCGGGCTGTTCGCGGCGGTGATCCCCGCCTCGCTCGTGTACATCGGGGATACGGTCCCGATGAACGTGCGCCAGAGGGCTCTGGCCGACCAGCTCGCGACGAGCGCGGTCGCGACGGCGCTAGCGACCGGGACGGCGGGGGTGACGGCCTACCTCGGGCTCTGGCGGGTAGCGTTCGCGGTACCCGTCCTCGCGTCGGCGGCCCTCGGGCTCTTCCTGCTCTCCCGCCTCCCGGAACCGGAGAGGGAGGTCGGCGCGGGGCCGCTGGCCCGGCTCGGGATCGCCGTCCGGAAGCCCTGGGCCGGGCTCGTCGTGACCCTCGCGCTGATCGAGGGCGGCGTGATCCTGGGCTTCCTCACCTACCTCGCCCCCGCGCTGGAGAGCGTGGGCTACAGCGCCGCCGTCTCCGGGCTGGTCGTCGGCTTGTACGGCCTCGCAACGCTCGGCTGGACGCGGGTACTCAGGCTCGTCTCCGGAAGGTTGGGCAGGCACGTCTTGCTGCTCGTGGGCGGCGCGCTGCTCGCGCTCGGATACGCGGCGGGCGCCCTGGGCCAGAACCTCGTCGGCATCTCGATCGCGGCCTGCCTCGTGGGCGGCGGCTTCGCCTTTATGCACTCGACGCTCCAGACGTGGTCGACCGAGGTCGTCCCCGAAGCGCGGGCGACCGTGATCTCCTTTTTCGCCGCCGCCCTGTTCGTGGGCAGCGGCGTGGCGACGACCGCCGCCGCCCCGCTCGCCGAGGCCGGCTCCTTCGCCACGCTCTTCGCCCTCGCCGCGGTCGCGGCCGTCCCTTTGGCCCTGCTGGCCGGCTTCGCCCGCCTCCGCTACGACGCCGGCAAGAAGCCCTAGCTTCCAGCCGGCCCGCCCGGTGTTAAGCTCCCCGGAATGGCTACGGAACGGCAAGTAGGACAAGGCTCCCCGAAGACTTTGAGGACCGTCACGACGACGCGTTACGTGACGCCCCTGCGCGAGGGCGGCTCGCTCCCGGCGATCGTCGAGGCCGACGATCTCGGCACGTACGTCTTGAAGTTTCGGGGCGCGGGCCAGGGCCGCAAGACGCTCGTGGCGGAGGTCGTCGCGGGCGAGCTGGCGCGAACCCTCGGGCTGAACGTGCCGGAGATCGTGTACGCCGAGCTCGACCCGGACCTCGCCCGCACCGAGCCCGACCCCGAGATACAGGACCTCCTGCGGGCGAGCGGCGGCCTGAACGTGGCCCTCGACTACCTGCCGGGTTCTTTAGGCTTCGATCCGCTCGTCTCCCCGCCGGGGCCGGAGCTCGCATCGCGCATCGTGTGGTTCGACGCGCTGGTCCAGAACGTCGACCGCTCCCCGCGCAACACCAACCTCCTCGTGTGGCACGGGAACCTCTGGCTTATAGACCACGGGGCCGCGCTCTACTTCCACCACAACTGGCCGGGCCTCGGGGGACCGGGCCTCGCCACCGCGATCCAGCGCCCCTACGTCGCCGCGCGCGAACACGTCCTGCTCCCCTTCGCGAAAGCGCTACGCGAGGTCGACGAGGCGCTCGCCCCCTCGCTCACGGAGGACGTCCTGCGCGAGGTGGTGGACCTCGTCCCCGACGAGTGGCTGATGGGCGAGCCGGGGTTCGAGGGGGCACAAGGGGTGCGCGACGCCTACGTCGAGTACCTCTCCGCCCGCCTGCGCGGGCCGAGGACTTGGGTAGGGGCGCTCGAGGAGGCGCGTGGGCGAGCTGTTTGAGTACGCGGTGCTCCGGGTGGTCCCGCGGGTCGAGCGCGGCGAGTTTCTGAACGCGGGCGTCGTGCTCCACTGCGCCACGAAAGGCTTCCTCGACGCCCGCGTCCACCTCGACCTCGCGCGTCTCTCGGCCTTGGACCCGGAGGCCGATGGGGCCGCCGTGCTCGCCCACCTCGAGGCCACGCGGCTCGTCTGCGCGGGCGGGCCCGGGGCGGGCTACGTGGGCCTCATGCCGAAGAGCCAGCGTTTCGGCTGGCTTACGGCGCCGCGCAGCGCCGTGGTCCAGCCCTCCCCCGTGCACACGGGCTTCTCGGAGGACCCCGGGGAGGCCCTGGAGCACCTCCTGCGCGTCATGGTCCTCCCGCCGGGCTGAGGCAGGTTTAAACGGCTCAGGTCCCTGTGATAGCCTCTCGGCTTGGTGAAGACGCTGACGAAACCGGGCACGAAGGGTAAGACAGAGGGCGCGAGCCGCTGGTTCGTCTCCCCGGCGTGGATCGCCGGCGCGGGCGTCGGGTTGCTTGCTTTCGTCCTCTACCTCCTCACCCTCGCCCCCACCATCCTCTACTACACGGACGAGATGAAGGACTCGGCGGTCCTCCCGACGATAGCCTACACGTTGGGCATCAGCCACCCGACCGGCTACCCGACCTACACGATACTGACGCACCTCTTCACCTACCTACCCGTCGGGGACGTGGCGTACAGGGTGAACCTCGCCTCGGCGGTCTTCGGGGCGCTCGCGGTGGCGGCACTGTACGGCGCGGGGCTACGCCTCGGCAGGAGTATCCCGGCGGCGCTCGCCGGCGCCCTGGCGCTCGGCACGAGCCCGCTGTTCTGGAGCCAGGCCGTCATCGCCGAGGTCTACACCCTGCACATCCTCTTTCTGGTAACGGCGCTCCTCGTCCTGCTCGTGTGGCGGGAGAAGCGGGAGGATAAGTACCTCTTGCTCGCCGCCGCCGTTATAGGGCTCGCCATGACGCACAACCTGACCAGCGGCCTGCTCCTGCCGACCGCCGCTGCCTTCGTCCTCCTCGTCGAGCCCCGGAAGATCCTGGATTGGAAGATTATCCTGAAGGGCATCGGCGTCTTCCTTGCCTCGCTTCTCCCCTACGCCTACCTGCCAATCAGGGCGCGCATGGACCCGGTGATGAACGTCGAGGACCCGTCAAACTGGGAGCGGTTCAAGGACCTCGTCACCGGCGGCGAGTTCAAGGCAAACATGTGGGCCTTCGGGCCGGAGGAGCTGCCCGCACGGGTCGCGATGTACCTCGACTATCTCACCGACGAGCTCCACTGGGCCCTTCTGATCGCCGCGGTCGCCGGGGTCGCGTACACGCTCCTGCGCGACCGGGCGGCGTTCGCCCTGCTCGCTCTCCCCTACGCGGGCTTCCTCATCTACGCCCTCGAGTACGACATCGAGGACATCCACTACTACTTTATCCCGACGTACGCGATCCTCGCCGTATGGGCGAGCGCCGGCCTCGCGACCGCCCTGCGCGGAGCAAGTAGGCTGGGCGCAAGGACCCCGAAGCTCCGCACCACAGCCGTCGTCGCGCTCTCGATCCTCGCGCTCTCAATACCGCTGTGGGGCCTGCCGGAGACGTACCGCACGGTCGACAGGAGCGAGGACTACGAGGGGCGCAGGATCTTGGAGGCCGTCGTCGAGAACACAGCCCCGAACGCCATCGTGCTCCAACACCGCGGCCCCCTGAAATACATGGAGTTGGTCGAGGGCCGCCGCACGGACATACAGGTGTGGAACTTCGCCCAACCCAACGGACAGGAGGAAGGCGTCGAAGCGTACAACGCGATCCAGGAAGGCCGCTTCTACATCCTCTACCCCAACAAGGGCAAGACGCGCCAGTTTGAAGACGGCGGCTACAAGCTCGTCCCCGTCGAGGGGAAGATGCTCTACAGAGTAGATCCAGGGGAGGGCGCGTAACAGGCCGTCATCCCCTCCCGCCCGGTTCGAGGGCGAAGTAGAGCGGTCTATGCCGAGCGACGCCGCAAAGTTCATCGAGCCGCGTTCGTCCCCCGGAAAGCGCGGGGCATCCGGCAGGAGCGCGGCGCATCTCGGGCTTATGCCGCGCCCCGGGAGAGGCGGGCCACGAATTCCCTGGGGACGCGGCTCGGGCGTCCGGTCGAGGTCTCTATGCATCCGTGGCGGGTGCGTCCCGTGGCGACGACCTCGCCATCGCGCAGGACCTCGTACTCGAACCAGAAGGAGGCCTTGCCGAAGTCCGCGAGGGTCGTCTTCAGGGTAAGGTCGTCGTCGAAGCGGGCCGCGCGCTTGTAGAAGGCGTGGGCCTCCACCACGACGAAGCCGTAACCGGCCCTCTCCATCTCCCTGTACGAGAGGCCGGCGGCGCGGAGCCACTCCACGCGGCCGACCTCGAAGTAGGAGAGGTAGTTGGAGTTGTTGACGATGCCTTGGGCGTCGGTCTCGCCGTAGCGGACGCGGAGCTTCGTCTCGTGGACCGTGGGGGCTTCGGGGCTCAACTCCCCTTGAACTGGGCCTTGCGCTTCTCGACGAAGGCGCCCATGCCTTCCTTCGCGTCCTCGGTGGAGAAGAGCAACCCGAACTGATCCGCCTCGTACTCCAGGCCGCTTATAAGGTCCACGTCCAGGGCGCGGTTCGCCGCCGCCTTCGCCATCCGGATGGCGAGGGGGCCGTTCGCGGCGATCTGCGCGGCGAGCTCCCTTGAGGCGTTCAGCGCCTCGCCCTCGGGGACGACGCGGTTGACGAGGTTGATCATCCGGGCCTCCTCGGCCTTGATGCGCCTGCCGGAGAAGATCAACTCCTTCGCGATCCCGGGGCCCACGAGCCGGGGGAGCCTCTGCGTCCCGCCCATGCCCGGCAGGATGCCGAGGGAGACCTCCGGGAAGCCGAGCAGGGCGTTCTCGGCCGCGATCCGGATGTCGCAGGCCAGGGCAACCTCGCAGCCGCCGCCCAGGGCGAAGCCGTTTATCGCCGCGATCGTGGGCACCGGGCTCCGGTCCAGAAGCGCCGTCGCCGCGTGCCCGAGCTCGGCGAACCTTTTCGCCTCCATCGGGGCCATCTGGCTCATCACCGCGATGTCCGCGCCCGCGATAAAGGCCCGGTTCCCCGCGCCCGTTACGATGACGGCACGCGGCGGGTCCGCCTCCAGATCCAGAAGGGCCTGCCCGATCTCCTCCACGACCTGCGGGTTCAGAGCGTTGAGCTTGTCCTGGCGGTCTATCGTGAGGATCGCAATGCTATCCTCACGCTCCAGCTTCACGAAATCCAATATGGCCTCCCTTTAAATACGGCCGGTTCGTACTTCGGCCTGTCTTCACCCGTTCTGCACACCTCCGCTAGTCTAGTGAACGAGGGCCGGGGCCGCTCGGCACAGGCGAGATCTACCCATGATGGAGGTGACAGGGCTATGCGGCGGCACTGATCGGACTGCGGCCGTCGATCGCGCCGAACTATCGCCGATCCCCGTAAAGACCATCTTCCGACCCATGCGGAGGTCGAAGGTCTCGTCACCCGCCCGAGCCGTAGCTCCCCTATACCGGAGGATCCCGCGTGACTCACGGGCCCGATGATCGGCTGGTATCAGCTGACCAGTTGACCCTGGAGGTACTCCACGGCTTTTCTCGTCGGGGTACCGGGGGTGAAGACCTCGCCAACGCCGGCCTCTTTCAGCTTCGGGATGTCTTGCTTGGGGATGGTTCCGCCGCAGAAGACGAGGATGTCCTCGGCGTCGTTCTCCTTGAGGAGGTCGATTATGCGGGGCAGGAGGGTCATGTGGGCGCCGGAGAGGATGGAGACCCCTATGGCGTCGGCGTCCTCCTGGATCGTCGCCTCGACGACCTGCTCGGGGGTCTGGTGAAGGCCGGTGTAGATCACCTCCATCCCCGCGTCCCGGAGCGCCCGCGCGATGATCTTGGCCCCCCGGTCGTGCCCGTCCAGCCCGACCTTCGCCACCACTACCCGTATCGTATCGGCCACGAATGCCTCCCTCTGGTCAGCAGCTATCGGCTATCGGCGGTCAGCCCTCGGCTCTCCCGCACCGATCCGCCTCCGAGCGCCCGGCTGTCCTTCCCCTCCAAACGCTTGCTCAGCGGGGTTTCTCCGCCTTATCGGTGGTCGGCTGACCGGCCCTATATTACCGGCGTCTCGCGGTAGGTGCCGTAGACCTCCTGCATGGCGGAGCAGATCTCACCCACCGTCGCGTAGGCCCGGACTGCCTCGATGGTCGGGTACATGGTGTTCTCGCCCTCGCGGCAGGCCCTCTTTACGGCCTCCAGGCACTCTTCGACGCGCTCGTTGTCGCGGCGCTCTTTCAGGTCCTTGAGGCGATTCAGCTGGCCCTCGGAGACCGCCGGGTCTATGCGGTGGGTCTCGACGTCGGACTCGTCCTTGGGCTCGTAGATGTTGACGTTGACGATCTTGCGGGTGCCGTTCTCGATCTCGCGCTGGTAGCGGGCCGAAGCCTCGGCGATCTCGTGCATCTGGAAGCCGTTCTCTATCGCCCGGACGACCCCGCCCATCTCGTCGATCTGGCGGAAGTAGTCGTAGGCCTGCTTCTCCAACTCGTCCGTCAGCGCCTCGACAAAGTACGAGCCGCCCAGAGGGTCTATGGTGTTCGTCACGCCGGTCTCCAGCGCCGCTATCTGCTGGGTGCGAACGGCGATGCGCACGGCCTCCTCGGTCGGCAAGGCCAGGGCCTCGTCGAAGGAGTTGGTGTGGAGGCTCTGCGTTCCGCCGAGGATAGCGGCGAGGGCCTCGAAAGCGGTGCGCGCGACGTTGTTGTAGGGCTCCTGGGCGGTGAGGGAGACGCCGGCGGTCTGGGTGTGGAAGCGCATGAGGAGAGATTTTTCGTCCCTGGCGCCGTACTTCTCCTTCATCACCGTCGCCCAGATGCGCCTTGCCGCGCGGAACTTGGCGATCTCCTCGAAGAAGTCTATGTGCGAGTTGAAGAAGAACGAGAGCCTGGGGGCAAAGTCGTCGACGTCGAGGCCGGCTTCTATCCCCGCCTCGACGTAGGCGAAGCCGTCCGAGAGGGTGAAGGCGAGCTCCTGGGCGGCGGTCGAGCCGGCCTCGCGGATGTGGTAGCCCGAGATGGAGACCGTGTTCCAGCGGGGCATGTGCTCGGTGGCGTAGACGAGCATGTCCTTGAAGACCTGCATGGACGGTTCGGGCGGGAAAATCCACTCCTTCTGGGCGATGTACTCCTTGAGGATGTCGTTCTGGTTCGTGCCGGCGAGCTTCTCCGGGCTCACGCCCTGCTTCTCGGCGGCGGCGACGTACATGGCGAGGAGGACGTGGGCGGGGGCGTTTATGGTCATGGAGGTGGAGATTGCGCCCATGTCTATGCCCTCGAAGAGCTTCTCCATGTCCTCCAGCGAATCTATCGCTACGCCCTCGGTGCCCACCTCACCCAGGCTTAGCGGGGAGTCCGAGTCCAGGCCCATGAGGGTCGGCATGTCGAAGGCGACGGAGAGGCCGTTCTGGCCGTGCTCTATAAGGTAGCGAAACCGCTCGTTCGTCTCGGCCGCGCTCCCGTAGCCGGCAAACTGGCGGACGGTCCACAGGCGGCCACGGTACATGTTCGGGTAGACGCCGCGGGTGTAGGGGTACTGGCCGGGGTAGCCGATCTTCTCGTCGTAGTCGCCCTCGACGTCCTCGGGTCCGTAGAGCGCTTTGATCGGCACCCCGCTCATCGTGGAGAACTCGGCGTCGCGCTCCCCCCTGCCCGCGTACGCCTCTTCCCAGCGATCCTTGGCCGTCTTCTTGGTGTCCAAAGCGCCTCCCCCGGGCTCGAAGATTCCCAATGCTTCAAGTGCAAACTGTAGCACAATGGACCGGGACGCCGGCCGCAGGTTGTGCTATTTCGCCCATCGTGACGGACGACGCGCACAAGAAGAACTCACCGGAGACGGGCGACGCCGCAGCCCGCAGGCGCCGCGTCGCGTGGAACGAGATCGACTTCTTCCGCTGGCCGGGTCTGAGGCTCATCGAGGCCGGGAACGGCGTCGCGAGGGTAGAGCTCGACGTCGAGGACCACCACAGGGGCGGCGGCGGTTCGCCGAGGCACGTGAACGGCGGGATCGTCAGCTACATGTTCGACGGGCTGCTGGGGGCGGCGGTCGAATCGACGTGGGACGAGGGCGTGATCGGGCAGGTCACCATCACCTTAAACGTGCAGTTCGTGGACGCCATCGAGGCCGAGAATCGGATCGAGGGTGTCGCCCGCGTGTTGCGCCGCGGCGGGGGCCTCGTGTTCGGGGAGGGGCAGGTCTTCGACGAAAGGGGCAAGCTCGGCGCTACCTGCACCGGCGTCTACAAGCTCTTCCGCAACCGTCACGACACTCCGGCTCCAGGCTGAGCGCAGGCCCCGCCGGAACGGCCTCCCGGTAAGGCTCCTCCGGCTCCGTACCGACGGGTACGCCCGCTGTGCGCAGGCGATCTCACACTAATTTCAAAGATGCCCCGCGTAGGGGACGTCGCGCAGTTCGTAAGCCGCCATTAAAGTATTCGTATTTAATATCCGATAACGGGTAGAACGCTCGGCTTTTTCTGGTAGGCGGCCTACCAGCGCTGTTTAGGGAGGATCGACGCTCATATGACGGTAAGGGAGAACGTGTCTTCGGCCAAGGGGACGCGGACCTGGCAATTTTTTCTCGCCCTAGGAATCTTGGCCATGGTCGGCTACGCTCTGCTGCCCTCCGAGACCGAGACCGCTCGCAACCTCTACTACTCCGCGTTCGGCATCTGCGCGATGGCGGCCCTTTACGTCGGGGTACGGCTCAACCGTCCATCCCGTCCCCTGCCGTGGTACCTGATCCTCGGGGGCTGGTCCATGGTAGTCGTCGGGGACGCGATCTGGAACTACTACGAGGTCGTCCTGAAGATCGAGTCGCCCTTCCCGTCGTTCGCGGACGCCCTATACCTCGGCGGTTACCTCGTTCTTACCGTCGGGCTCGTGTTTCTGGTCAACGCCCGGACGGCTGACAGGGACCGGAGCGGTTGGATCGACTCCACCATCGTCGCCGTGGGCCTGGGGATAATCTCCTGGGTCTACCTTATGGAGCCATACGCGAACGATGCCTCGATGACGCTCTTCGCCCGCCTGGTCTCGATCTCCTACCCTCTCGTGGACGTGCTGCTTCTCGCCCTCGTCGCCCGGCTGCTGCTCGCACCCGGGGCCCGGTCCCTCGCGTACGTGCTCGTGTGCGTGAGCCTACTGTCCACCCTGATCTCCGACGCGTTCTACGCGGTGGCGGTGCTCAACGAGACGTACAAGCTCGGGAGCCCCATGGATTACGGATGGCTGCTCGCCTACACGCTGTGGGCCATGGCCGCCCTGCACCCCTCGATGCGGCTCCTGACGGAGCCCACCCGGGGCTATCGTCCGAGGCTCACGAGCCGCCGGATCGTGCTGCTCGCCGCGGCGTCGCTCCTGGCGCCCGGGGTGCTCGCCATCGAGCACGCGCGCGGCAACCCTCACAGCGTGCCGGTGGTCGTCGGGGCAACGGTCGTGCTCTTCCTGCTCTCGCTGGTCCGTTTATCGGGCATCGTCCGGGAGCACGAGTCGTCCGTGGTCCGGGAGAGAACGTTGAGGAAGTCCGGCGCCAGGCTGGTGGCGGCGCTGGATCGGGAGAGCATCCACTCCGCGGCCCTGGAAGCGGCCCTCGAACTGACGGAGGGGATGCCGGAGGTCCGGGTCGGCCTCATGCGGGGCTCGAGGGAGGGGATGAAGGTCGTGGCCTCCAGCGGTATCGAACCGGCACGCATCGAGGGCAAGCCGTTCAACGTCGCCGCCCTGCCCGACCCCCTCCGCGCGCGCTTCCTCGGGCAGGAGCCGATCGAGGTCGCGGACGCCGCCCGGATGCGGGGGGCGCTGGGGCTCAGCTACGACGGCAGGCCGTTCTTCGCGACCCCGATTTTCGTCCGGGGCGAGCTCCGGGGCGGGCTCGGGACGACCAGCCGCGCGTCCCTCCCCGAACCGGTGAAGGAGGCATTGATGTCGCTCGGCTCGCAGGTCGCGCTCGCCCTGGAGAGCGCAGAGCTTAGAGAGGACCTGCACAAGCGCCGCAGCGAGGAGCGGTTCCGATCTCTGGTGCGCCACGCGTCGGACATCCTGATGATCATGAGGACCGATGGGACCATTAGTTACCTGAGCCCGGCGGTCGAGGGGGTGCTGGGCTACAAACCCAAAGATATAGTAGACACGGATAGTTTCACTCCCGTACACCCCGACGACGACGCGCGCGCGTGCGGGACGTCATCGCCGACGCTATGAGCAAGCCGGGCAGCGCCTTGCGGACGGAGTTGCGCCTCCGGCACGCCGACGGCTCCTGGCGGCACGTCGAGTCGCACTTCACCAGCTTGCTCGACGACCCGACCGTAAGCGGCATCGTCGTCAACTCCCGCGATATCACGGAGCGCAAGAAGGCAGAGAAGATCCTGAGAGAGAGTGAGGAGCGCTACCGGGCGGTGGTCGAGCAGGCCGGGGAGGGCATCTTCCTGTTCGAGCCCAGGACCAAGCGCGTCCTCGAGGCCAACCTCGCCTTCCGGGAGATGCTCGGCTACGACGCGCAAGAGCTGGGGCGACTGACCCTCTACGACTTGATCCCCCACGACCCCAAAAGCGTCGACCGCAACGTAGAGCGCACCATGGAGCGGGGGCGGATCTGGATCGGCGAGAGGCAGTACCGGCGCAAGGATGGCTCGAGGATCGACGTGGAGGTCTCGGGGAGCGCGATCTCCTACGGGGGCGAGCAGGTGGTCTGCTCGGTCGTCCGCGACGTCACCGAGCGCAAGAGGGCCGAGCAGGAGCTCCGGCGGAGCGAGGCCGATCTCGCCTCGGCGCAGCGCATCGCGCACCTCGGCAGTTGGGAGTGGGATTCGCGTACGGGTGAGCTCCTGTGGTCCGACGAAACCTACCGCATCTTCGGGCTCACCCCGCGAGAGCTCGCCCCGGCACCCTACGAGGTGTTCTGGAACGCCGTTCACCCCGACGACAGGGAGCCCCTGGACAGGGCCATCCACGCGGCCCTGCACGAGGGCAGGGAATACGACATCGTCTACCGCCTGATTCGCCCGGACGGCGAGATACGCTTCGTAAGCGAGCAGGCCGAGATCATCCCCGACGACGCAGGTAGACCGGTCCGGTTGTTCGGTACCGTCCACGACATAACCGAGCGGAAGGCCCTGGAAGACCAGCTGGCCTACCAGGCCTTTCACGATGCACTGACCGGATTGCCCAACCGTGCGTTGCTCACCGACCGGCTCGAGCACGCCCTGGCCCGAGCCGAGAGGAGTGAGAGCTCCGTAGCGGTCCTTTTCCTGGATCTGGACCGGTTCA
>JADDPR010000205.1 GCA_016781775.1 Rubrobacter sp.
ATCTTCGCCTCGTCAAGGACGCCGGCGTGCGGCGCCTGCGCTATCCCGTGCTGTGGCACCAGATCGAACGGGAGCCCGGCCGGCTCGACTGGGCGCGGACCGATGCGACCATGGCCGAACTCCGCCACCTGGGGCTCGACCCGATCGTCGACCTCATCCACCACACCTCCTTTCCCCGCTGGATAAAGGGCGGCATGGCGAACCCCGACTTCCCCCGGCTCCACGCCCGGTGGGCGGCCGCCTTTGCCGAACGCTACCCCTGGGTACGCCGGTACACCATCTTCAACGAGCCCTTCGCGACCACGCTGTTTTGCGGGAACACCGGCACCTGGTACCCCTTCTACGAGGGGAAGGACCACTTCTACCCCATGATCGTCAACGTCGCCCGGTCGATCCGGGCGGCGACCGAGGCCGTGGTGCGGGTCCGTCCCGATGCGATCATCGTCCACGTCGACACCTGCGAGGGTCACACGGCCGTTGGCCTCGAACCTTCCGCGGGCTCGCTTCCCGATACGGCTGCCGCGAGCCTCGTGTCGGGACCGGACATCGAGACCCGGTATCGCGACGGGCTCCCCGTCGAGGAGACGGACTGCCTCACCTTCGTCCGATACCTGAACGATCGGCGATTCGTCTTCCTCGATCTCCTGCTCGGTCGGGTGGACGCCGACCATCCGCTCTTCGCGCTCCTTGCCGAACACGCCGGTCGGGAGGCGGTGGAGGACTTCCGGGACCGCCCTGCCCGCATCGACCTTCTGGGCCTCGATTACTACGCGCACTCGGAGTACCAGTTCGCGCCCTCCGGACCCACCTGCCCCAGTCGCGCGCCGGTGGGCTTCGCGGCGCTGGCCCGGGAGTACCACGCCCGGTACGGGTTACCGATCGCGCTCACCGAGACGAACATTCGGGGGTTCGCGAGCGACCGGGTATCGTGGCTCAAGCACATGGTCGAGCAGTGCGAGGAACTCGAACGCGAGGGGCTCCCGTTCGGGGGGTTCACCTGGTTCCCATTTATCGACTCGACCGACTGGGACTCGCTGCTCCGCAATCCGCGCCGCAACGTCGACCCCGTCGGCATCTACTGGCTCGACGCCGAGCGGTTCGACCGTCACGAGTCGATCCTGTCGGAGGCGTTCGCGGGACTCGCCCGCGGGCGCATCACGGGCGCCGATCTGCCGGCCTTCGCGCTGATGGAGCCGGTCGCCGAGCACCTCGACGGGTACAGGCGTTTCATGGACCACTGGGACTGGGAGGCGCCGCAACACCTCCCTCCGTGGGCCCCGAGGAGTTCGAGTTGGCCGTGCCTTCGGGTATGAACCGGGCGAGCTCCGAGATGCCGCGGGGGCTATCCGGGACGCCGGTGGTTCTCCTCGCCGCCGGTGCCGGCACGCGCCTCCGGCCTCTCACTGGTACCGTGCCGAAGCCGCTGGCGCCGGTTGTCAACCGTCCTGTTTTCGGCCACCTTCTCGACCTCGTCCGCCGTCACGGGGGCACCGAGGTGTTCGCCAACCTCCATTACCTCGGTCACCTTATCGAGCAGGCCTACCCGCCCGGTAACTCTGGCGGCCTGGGTATTACCTACCGGCACGAGAGCGAACTCCTCGGGACCGCCGGCGGTGTTGCAAACTTCCGGGAGGCCATCGGCGAGAGGACCTTCCTCGTCCTCTCCGGCGACGCCTTTACCGACGTCGATCTCTCCGCCTTTCTCGCCTCTCACCGGGAGCGGGGCGGCATCGCCACCGCGGCGCTGACGCGGGCGCGCGACGTCTCCCAGTTCGGCGTCGTCGTTACGGATCAAAACGGGAGGATCGAGGGGTTTCAGGAGAAACCCGCTTTCGAGGATGCCATGAGCGATCTGGTCAATTGTGGGATCTACGCCTTCGAAGCCGACATCTTCGACTTCATCCCGCCCGACACCTTCGTCGATTTCGGCCACGACGTGTTTCCGGTCCTCCTCGCGGCCCGTGTCCCGTTCTACGGCTGGACGATCGACGGCTACTGGAACGACATCGGCTCGATCCAGGAGTACGTCCGGTCCAACTTCGACGCCCTGCACGGGCTGGTCCAGGTCGAGGTTCCGGGGCGCGAGATGCGACCGTTCGTCCGGGTGGGAGCGGATGTGAAGATCGGCCCCGACGTCGAGTTCGCCGGTCCGGTTCTGATTGGAGACGGCTGCAGGATCGGGGCCGGGGCGAAACTCCGTGGTCCCCTGATACTGGGGAGCACGTGCGAGATCGGGGCGGGAGCGGTCTTCAGCGGTTCGATCGCCTGGTCTGGCATAAACGCCGGCTCAGACGTTGATTTGGCGAACTGCATCGTCGGGGATCACGTGACCATCGCCCCCGGTGTCGTTGCGGAGCCCGGATCGGTCATCGCCTCCCACGCCGTGATCGCCGAGGTGACCTGATTCGAGCCGCCGGAGGGTGGACAGAGTACGGGAGAGGAGGGCGCCCCGACCGTGCCGCGGTCTATGCTCCGGTAGACGTGAAGCTGATCCGTAGGGCGGTCCCTCCCCGGCCCAGAGTGGGGTGAAGGCGGCCCTTCGAAGGTCTCCCTGGCCTTCGCAGCCCTCTTCGCCGGGGGCTCGTGTCGCCGGAAGGAGGCCGTCCCTATCGCGCGGCGTCGGACTGGGGTCGGCGAGGGGTAAGGTTATTTGTGTTGTGCCACGGCAAGCTTTGCCAGCGCCGCTCTGGAGGTCGCCGAAGAGAAACCGTTGGCGTTAACGCTGTTGTTGGCCACCGCGGCCGAGGGGCGGGGACGGCGGGCC
>JADDPR010000230.1 GCA_016781775.1 Rubrobacter sp.
AGACGCGCGAGCCTTAACTCGCCTTCCGAGTACCTCCCGAAAGAACAAAGTCGCCCGTAGTCAGGCGGTTCCATGCCACTTACGGTTCGTTTTGCTCAGCGTGGGACCGCCGCAGCGTCTGCGTCAGCCGCAGGTAACCAAGCGGTGGGCCAAAGGGCAGCGCTGCATGGTCGCACGAGGAGGTGGCGATGCATCCTCGCCACGCTCAAGCACCGCGACGACTCGGTACGGCCGCCCCAACCGTTGCAGGAGCATCGTCAGCAGGCGCAAGCACTCCGAAGTACCGAGCCGGGCGAAACATCTCGTGCAAAGATGTGCTGGCTCCGGGAGACGTTGTAGATCCGACTTCGGACCCACGGGCCATTTCGGGACGCCCAGTCACGCAGAGATGCGCCGCAAGGTTTGCGGCAGGTCTCCGCCCCTATTCCTTCAGGTCCACGGCAGGCTTGAGCGCTTCGACCAGTAGCGATCCGACTCCGCCCGCAGCGGCAGTAGCCGCCGGTCCAGCTCCCCGTCGTAGTCCGCCCCGAGCGCCGAGAGGTTGCTCTTCAGCGCCCCGACGGTGGCGGCGCCGCTCAGCACGATATCCGCCCAGGGCTGATGTAGCGCCGCAGAGATCGCCAGGGCGTCGGGCGTCTGGCCGCGCTCATGGGCGGTCTCGAGCAGGGGGCGCACGCGCTCGTCCTCACTTTGATCCGCGCGGACGAGCCGACCGTTGGCGAGCGCCTCCTTCACGATCACGCCCATCCCGGCCTCGTCGTGGGCCCGCGCCAGGGCGTCCTCGGCGGAGCGTTCGAAGAGGTTCCACGTGGCTTGTACGCAGTCGAACGTGCCGGTCTCGACCGCCCGCTCGATGGTCTCGGCCTGCCTTGGGCCGGTGACGGAGAGGCCGACGGCCACGCCCGTTTCTTTCAAGTCCCTAAGCTCCCCGAGTACGGCCCTGTCTTCCAATACCCCGCTCTCCAGAGTGGCCGAGTGGATTTGATAAAGGCCGAGGTGTCGGCCGAGGAGGGTGTGCGTCTCCTCGAGCTGGCGGCGCAGCGTCCCCACGCCAAGGTCCTTGACCTCGTGCTTGTCGGCGTCCATCCGCCAGCCGCCCGTATACTCGTAGCCCCATTTCGACCCCACGCTAACCTCGCCCGGCCCGATCCCCCGCTCCTCCAGCCATGAGGCCAAGAACTCCTCGGCACGGCCGTAGGAGCGGGCGGCGTCAAAGTATCGCACCCCAGCCGCGTAGGCCGTGTCGAGCACCTCGTGCGTCCGGCGCCTCATGGCGTCCACGCTCCGGTCCTGCCCGAGTTCCTCGCCGCGCCCCGTGGTGATATACGCCGGCCTTCCGAGCGCGGCGAGGCCCAAGCCGATGGGGCTAACCGCGAGCCCGGTGCGCCCAAGCACCCGCGTTCCGTCCTCGGGCCAGGACCGATCTCCTCCTCGTGTCGTCACGCCCGCATGATAACCTAGCGCCCCCGCCATCGGCCGCGAGAGGAAGCAAGACGACTTTCTCCAGAAACAGGACCCAGTGAGGTTCGCGTAAGTGTTGTCGCGGAGGCAGAACAGGACGGTGATCGCCTCTTCCGTCCGGTCGAGCCATCAGTCAGGTGGATGCGGGCCATCTTTCGCTCCTTGTGGAGGGGCGTCAGATGGCCCCTTTCTATCCCACCAATCTACGCAACGGACATTCAGAGATCCCGATGGTCGTCGGGCGGTTTGCCTTCCCGCGAGGCCGACAGGGACGACCGCGTCCCTGTCGGCCTCGCGGGGTCGTGGTCGCCGACGTTAGGTGCTGGACCTCTGGTAACCCCGCCCGTCGTAGAAGCCGAAGATGCTGACCTTCGGGGTCTTCTTCAGGAAGCAACCGGACGCGGCGTTGCAGACGGAGAAGCTCCCCTTGCGGCGGCTGACGTGCCCGCCCCTGCTGAGGCCGTCGTAGTAAAAGTAGTAGTCGCTCTTGGCGATCACCCCGTCGTAGCGCCAACCGAGGGCGGCTCCCTTCTCGGCCACGGTCCCGGAGACCGACGGGACGGAGACGTACGTGATCGCCGAGTAGTTCCAGCACCAGACCCTGCTCACCTTGTAGGAGGCCAGCAGCGTCCCGTAGGCATTGAAGTAGTTCACGGTGCTGGCGAACCTCCGGCAGTAGGAGGTGGACGCCGCCGAGGGGGATCGCTCGCCTTCCTGGGCCCGGGCTGCGGGCTGGGTTTCGGTCCGTTGCACCTCGGCGCGCACGGGGATCGCGGCGAGGGACGCCGGGTTCTTGAGTGCGGCGGCAACCTGGGCGTCGTTCAGCCCGGCTACCCTCTTCGCCACGGCCACGAACTCCGCGCGCTGCTTCGGGCTCAACTCGGTCCCGGGCCTCGCTTGGTCGTCAGGGCGATCGCTGCCCGTGGCTGTGACCGCCAGGGCCACACCCGCCGTGAGGGCGAGCATCAGCACCGACAGCGCTGCCATGGTGGTGATCCTTCTCATCTCTCCCTGCTCCCTTCCTTGATATCGGATTACTATACTTGCCTTGACCCGCAAATGGACCGTGGACCACGGACGAGGTCCGCACGCCACCCGCGCGGCGGAAGATGCGCGGGCCGCCGCCTTCGTCGACCGCTTCATTCGCCACGAGGGAGGGTATTCCTCGCCGGGGGGCGGGGGCATCATCCGAACGGGGGTTTTCGCCGGGCCGAAAGGCCGATCTCTCCGATTCTACGCGGCTCCACGCACGCCAAGGGACGGGGTCCTGAAGGACCCCGTCGCGCACTGCGATCCGGCCGGCGCGT
>JADDPR010000086.1 GCA_016781775.1 Rubrobacter sp.
CAGCGCTCGAAGACGGGCTCCATGAGGTCGAGGCGGGGGAGGCGGTTTACGAGCGAGACGAGTGCCTGGGTCGTGGGCTGGCGGAGGGAGTGGAGGCCTGCAATCTGGCGCGCGTAGCCCGAGAGCAGGGCGGCGGAGAAGTCGCGCCGGCGGTGGGCTTCGTACGCCCACCCGGCGGCCAGGCGACCGGCCTCCAGCGCGAAGCCGATCCCCTCGCCGCTCACGGGATGGCTCGTGCCGCCCGCGTCACCCACCCTCAGGAGCCCCGCCTCGCTGCGCGTGACCCCGTAGCCGCTCGACGCGAACGTCCGGCTCGCCATCGACTCCTCCGGCTCCGCCCCGCGGAGCATCCCGGCGACCTCCGGCTCCGCGAGGAAGCCCTCGTGCAGGCGACGGAGGGCGGCCTTGCGGGCAGACTTTTCCTGGGGCAGGTTGCGCCCGTAGACCGCGACCCCGACGTTCGCCGAGCCGTCGTTGAGGTAGAAGATGCGCCCGTACCCAACCCCGAGGCTCTCTATCTCGGCCGTGTACCAGACGTGCAGTAAGTTCCTCTGGGGCAATCCGGGGTCCGGCAGGCCCGTGAAGTACTGCCGGGAGACGACCATCGCCGCGAGGCTTTCTTGCTTGCCGCCCTCGAAGCCGCCCCATCCGCCCGCCGTTACGACCAGCGGAGCCTCGATCTGCTCGGTCTCGCCCCCCTCGTCGGCGATCTCGATCCCGCGCACCTCGCCCGCGGGGGAGCGCAGGATGCGGCGCGCCTCGACGCCTTCGCGGAGGGTCGCGCCGGACGAGAGCACGCGCTTCATGATCTTCGGCTCGAACTCACTGCGGCGGATTATGTATCCGCGGGAACCGCGGGGGTCCGGAGGGAGTGGCTCGGAGAAGCGGGCGGTCTTGGTGCGCACGGAGAAGCCCTCGATCACGCCGTGGTGCCCTTCGGAGAGATAATCGCCGAGGTCGAGGCGTTCCATCTCCGCCACCGTCTGGGCGAGCATCCCGTCCCCGCAGATCCTGTCGCGCGGTAGCCTATCCTTCTCGATCAGGAGCACCCGGAGCCCCAGCTTCGCGGCGTAGTACGCGGTCCCCATCCCGCCCGGTCCCGCCCCGACCACCGCGAGATCGAACCCGTTCTCCCCGTTCTGCATGCGATCTCCCGTCCCTCGTAGATCTTCTCTGGCGAGGGCGCTATCTACCCGGGGGGACGGTTTTCTACGGGCGAGCCTGCCCGTCTCCCTTCTCTACCGGTCGCGCCCAGTCGTCCAGCAGGGCGATGAGGGCCGAGTGGTCTCGGTCCCCCATCCCCCTCGCCACGAGCGTGCCGAACATCTCGTTCACGATCGCCGTAACGGGCAGGGGAACCTCGCTCTCCCGGGCCGCTGCGAGCGCTATCCCGAGGTCCTTGAGGTGGAACCTCGATTTCCCGCCCGGGGAGAAGTCCCGCGAGAGGAACTTCTCGCGCTTGACCTCCATCACCTTGTTCCCCGCGAGCCCGCCCGAGAGGACGTCCAGGATCTTCGCCGGCTCCACCCCGGCCCTCTCCCCGAGCACCAGCGCCTCCGAGACCGCCTCGATGACGAGCGCCACCACGATCTGGTTGCACGCCTTCACGGTCTGGCCCGCCCCCGCCTCCCCGACGTGAGTGACGGTCCCTCCCATCGCCTCGAAGAGCGGGCGAGCGCGCTCGAAGTCCTCCTCGCGCCCACCGACCATGATCGAGAGCGTCCCGTCCTTGGCGCCGACGTCCCCGCCCGAGACCGGCGCGTCGAGCACGCCGACACCCTTCTCCAGGGCGTCGGCGGCGAGCTTGCGGGCCAGGATCGGCGAGCTCGTGCTCATGTCTATGAGAAGCGTGCCCCCTCCGGCCACCTCCAGCATCTCCTCGAAGACGGACTCGACCTCCGGCGGTCCGGGGAGCATCGTCACGACGGCGTCCGAACGTTCGGCCACCTCGCGCGGGCCCTCCGCGACCGTGGCGCCCTCCGCTGCGAGGTTCTCCGCCTTCGGGCGGCTGCGGTTGTGGACGATGAGTTTGTGGCCCGCCGCCATGAGGTTGCGGGCCATCGGCTCGCCCATGATGCCCAGGCCCACGAAGCCGACCGTTTCGGGCGTCACGTTCCCTCCCCACGTCTCTCGTTGCTCGAAGGCGGGCCGGGACAACGGTCTCCGGCGGGGTGCGTGTTCAGGTAAATACCTCGGTTCTGTTGCCGATGAAGCCGTGTTCGACCACGTCCGCTATCGCGCGCGAGATCTTTTCGCCACCGCGCGCCGACGGCTCGATGGGGTTGGCGTAGTCGCTCGCTTCCGTGCAGATCAAGCGCAGGTCGATCAGGGGGATGCCGTTGGCGAACGCCGCGCGGATTATGCAGTCGTTGAACACCGACAGCGCCGCGACGGCTATACGCTGCAGGGGCGCCTCGGGGAAGCGCGGGTAGTAAATGGTGCAGACCGCGGTCGGCAGCCCGCGCGCGAGCACCTCGTCCAGCATCGCGAGGTAGTCGCGCTCGAACCCGTCGCCGAGCTCGGCGAGCCCCGCGAGCGCCTCGGCGGTCGAACGGGCCGACGCGCCCAGGAAGTCGCTCTTGCGAAGGGCGTCGTTCCCGCCGACGCTGACGATGAGGTGCGTCGCGTCCTGCGGAAGGAGCCGGAGCTGGCCGCGCACGTCACCCGTGGTGCCGCCGTCCACGGCCAGGAGCGTCGCCCTCGACCCCTCCGGTAACTCTCGTCGCACCTGCCGGACGACGTCGGGGGCGCCCGCCACGTAGGCCGCGTTGTCGAAGATGGAATCGCCCAAGAGTACGACGTGGTTCATGCGGGCTTCCCTTCCGAGGGCAGCGCGGGATGCGCCTCGCGTTCCCCGACCTCCGGCTTCCCGTCGACGGTCAAGGGACTACCCGAAGCTCGCCAGCGGCAGGTAGGAGGAGACGATCCAGTTGGGCTGGTCGACGACCTCGCTGATCTTGAGGTCCACGGCGAGGCTCGCCAGCACGTACGCCTCGACCGGCTCCATGTGGTACGTCGTGCTTACATGCTCGACCATCGCCCGCATGGAATCCTTTGTCGCCTGCATGAGGTCGGGGCCTATGCCCATCGTCGCGTACCAGCCCGCCCCTTCGGACTTCGGGGTGAGCGGCCCCGGGGTGACGAACTGCGGGGCGGGGAGGCTGCGGCCCTTGACCAGCCCGAAGCGCAGGGCCGCGTACATGGGGCTCTCGATGCCGGTGACGCAGACCTCGCCGTCGCCCTGCGCGGCGTGGGCGTCCCCGCAGGAGAAGAAAGAGGGCGCCCGAAACCTGCACGGGCAGGTAGAGCCGCGCTCCCCTGGTTATGTGGCGGGTGTCCATGTTGCCGCCGAACGGCCCGGGCGGCATGATCACGGGCTTCTCCGTGGTGTCGGCCGGGGAGACGCCCATCGTTCCGAAGAAGGGATCTATGGGGATGGCGATGTTGTCCTTGAAGAGCGTGTAGTCGCCGTTCGTCAGGTCGAAGATCTTGAGGTACGCGTCCGGGAAGTCCTCCGGCAGGAGGCCGAAGCCGGGGACGACCGCCGTCCAGCCCCAGCCCAGGGTCTGGATGTCCAGGACCTCGACCTCCAGGACGTCGCCGGGCTCGGCTCCCCTCACGCTCACCGGCCCGAGAGGGGGTAGACGCGGTCCCAGTCGAAGGTCGCCAGGGCGTCGGCGGTCGAGTCCGGCGTGATCTGGCCGTCCGACACCTCCCTCGTCTGATAAACGACCGTGTCGCCCGGCTCGATCTCCAGGACGGGCCGAAGCTCGTTGTCCCAGACGTAGTGGACCCCATCCCCCGGGAAGTAGTGCGTCCTCGCCATGCGAACGACCTCCTCTGCTCCGTGCAACCTGCGTGTGGAGGCCCAACTTTCGCAGCTTGCCGGGTCTGCGTCTACTCCTCGCCGGGCGATGGATGGCAGACCGCACAGTGGCGCGCTCGGGAGCGGCGAGAGATCGGACGAGCGTACAGGATCGCGCCCCACGGTCGCGGAAACCTTATAGAGAACGGCGCTTGCAGTGTCCGAGAACCGCGTGAAGATCCATTCCTGCTCGTACGACAACGCCCTTCACGAGAAGCCGATGGGGACAGTCGCCGCGCGTCTCTGTTGCTTCTTTTGCAGGGCCGATCTCATGCCTCGGGATCGGATAAGGTAGCCCGAACCGTTTGAGCTCGTCTGGGGAGGACATGAACACGCCTGATCTGGAGTTCTGGTTCGAGTTCGGGAGCACATACTCCTACCTTTCCGTAGCGCGGATCGAAGACGTGGCCCAGGAGGCGGGCGTGCCGGTTCGCTGGGAGCCGTTCCTTCTGGGGCCCATCTTCGCGCAGCAGGGCTGGGACGACTCGCCCTTTAACGTCTACCCGGCGAAGGGGCGCTACATGTGGCGAGACATGGAGCGCATGTGCGAGAAACAAGGCATACCGTTCCTGAAGCCGTCGCGTTTCCCGCGCAGCGGCGTGACCGCCGCCAGGGTCGCCTGCCTCGCGAGGGCGACGTCGCAGCCCTGGCTTCCCGGGTTCGCGCGGGCGGTTTTCCAGGCCAACTTCGCCGAGGACCGGGAGATCGGGGACGCCGCGGAGGTCGGCTCGATACTCGACTCGCTCGGCCTGCCGGGAGCGCGCATCGTCGAGCAGGCCCAGGCCCCCGACAACAAGCAGCGTCTGCGCGAACGGACCAGCCGGGCCACCGAACTCGGGATCTTTGGGGCCCCGAGCTTCCTGGTCGGCGGCGAGCTCTTCTGGGGCAACGACCGCCTGGAGGACGCGCTGGCGTGGGCGACTCGCGGACGGTAAAAATGTCGATCACGAGAGCTCGGGCGAGATCAGGTCCCCGTCGAGGAACCCTTCTGCCGCTCACGTGGCGGACGTGCGTAGCGAAGGCCACCCCCGGGCTCGCGGGAATCGGGCCAGCGTCGATCCATGTTCTCCCGAACGAGACGCGGTTGCGGAGGCCTTCCATCAACGCCGGGCTGTTTCGATGTCAACCCGCTCGATCGCTTCCACGAACGGCTCGGCCCTGCGCGTCCCGTGCTCCCGAAACCACGCCCGACATGGTCGTGGAGCCCGGGTAGAGTCACCCTTTATCTCTCTTCCCGTGCGTGCAGATCGGCAGGCCGCACGACCACGGCCCCTTCCCGGAGGGCGACGATTTCTACCCTGGTCCCGGTGTTTATGGGGGCGTGCTCGGGGTTCTCGGGGAGGGCCCGCCAGCGCTCGCCGTGGACGAAGACGAGGCCGCCCATCCCCTCGACCACCGGGCGGCGCACGGTACCGATCTCCCCGATCATGCCCTCCGCCCCCGTGGTGATGCGCCCGCGGACCATCCGCCAGTACCCGAGGGCCGCCAGCGCGACGGCGAACACCGCGATCCCCGCCAGCGCCCACAGGAGGTAGGGCGAGATCCCGGTCCGCTCCTCGAAGGTCGGCGGCTTCTGCACGATGGCGGCGCCCCGGGTGCGCAGCGTGAGGCCCTTCGGTTCCACCCGGGTCCCGTCCGCCGCCACGAGCACCCCATCTAGGTTCGGCTCGACGTGCTCAACCACCCCGAGCTCCAGCGCCTGGGTCGCGTCGGCCGCGGCGCTCTCCCGGACGGCGCTCTCGGCCCAGGCCTCGTCCCTCCCGTGCGCATCGGCGAGGCCGACCATAAGCGCCGCCGCGTCGTTCGTCACCTTCTCGCCCAGAGGACCTTCGATCTCCGCCCCCGTCGAGAGGACCGGGTGCGCCGCCCCGAGCCTCGTCTGGGGCGCCATCGCCGCCACATCGCTCCCCATCAGAACGAACGTCCCCGCGCTCGCTGCCCGAGCCCCGCGCGGGGTCACGTACGTCACCACCGGCACCCCTTCGGCGTTGCTCTCGGCGCGCACGATCTCCTGCGTGGCCTCGAGGCTCCCGCCGGGAGTATCGAGCTCCAGCACGACCGCCGCCACCCCGGCCTCCTCGGCCTCGGAGACGACGCGCGAGACGTACTCCGCCGTCCGGCCGTCTATGGACCCCTCCACGCGGGCGACAAAGACCTCCGGAGCCTCGCCCTGCGCATAGGACACGCCGGCCAACGACCCGAGGGAGAGAGACGTTAAGAAGACCGCGAGGCAGGCGAGGCGGCGCCTCATGCCCGCGTCCCTACCGCCCGACGTCCGGCGGGCAGGGGCGATTGGCGTAGCCGCTGCGGAACGGAGAGACGTCTCCGGTCTCGGGGTCGTACGAGTGGCGCCAGACGCAGCCGGTGTCGTTGGCGAGGAGGTGGATCGAGACGGACGTCTCCGAGGAGGTCGTGCGGACGCGATGCACGTCGTCCCTCGGCGGTAGGAGCGGGTAGAAGTCGCCCTGCTTCACGGTGCGCCAGACCCTCACGTCCAGCCCTTCCCCCTCGCCTACGGCGCCCGCCTGTGCATCGTAGACGGTCTCTTCCTGCTCGCCCCTGTAGAGCCCGACGAGGCCCCATGCGAGGTGGTCGTGGACGGGGGTCGCCGCCCCCGGGGGCACGACGAGGGCGAAGAGGGAGAGGTCGCGCTCGGCCGAGCGAAACAGCAGCCACTGGCCGATGCCGCCGCCCATGCCGCTCCCGGGCACAGGCGCGCGGTACTCCTCCGGGAGCCACGCGTCGTCCGCGAGAAGCTCCGAGAAGATCGGCCGGAGTTCCTCGACCGCCTCCTCGGGGCCTCCGGCCCGGGAGACCGTCTCTCTAACGCCGGCGACGAAGGAGCGAACGGTCGGGGTGTCGAGGACGTACTCGTCCCCGTTTGGGGGGCCGTCGATCTCCTGGCCGCACACGGTCCCGCCCTCCTACATCCTCTCCAGGGCCTGTTCCAGGTCGGCGACGACGTCGTCGGCGTGCTCGATGCCTAAAGAGACCCGGATCAGGTTCTCCTCCACCCCGAGGCGCTTGCGCCGGGAGGGGGAGAGCTCGCGGTGGGAGGAGGTGGCGGGGTGGATGGCGAGCGTGTAGATGTCCCCGAGGCTCGGGGCCGTTACGCAGAGCTCCAGGGCGTTCAGGAACCGGAACGCCGCCGCCCGGCCGTCCTCCCCGTCCTCGACGGCAAGCTCGAAGGAGAGCAGTCCTCCCGAGCCACTCAGCACGCGGCGGGCGACCTCGTGGTCCGGGTGGGCTTTGAGGGAGGGGTGGTTGACCGATCCCACCCTCGGGTGAGCCGCAAGGCGCCCGGCGACCTCGCCGGCGTTCTCGCACTGGCGCTCCATGCGCAGGGGCAGGGTCTTCAAGCCGCGCAGGGCGAGCCAGGCTTCGAAGGGACCCAAAGTACCGCCGACGAGCTTGCGCAGGGAGTCCAGGGCCCCATCGTACGGGGCGCCCGCGACCACGATACCGGCGGTCAAATCGCCGTGGCCGGAGAGGTACTTTGTCGCGCTGTGCACGACGATGTCCGCCCCGAGCTCCAGGGGGCGCTGGAGATAAGGGGTGCCGAAGGTTGCGTCCACGATCAGGGTGGAGCCCGCCTCCTTCGTAATCTCGGCGAGCGCCGGCACGTCCGCGACGCGCAGGAGAGGGTTGGAGATCGTCTCCACGACCACGGCCCGGGGCGAGATCTCCGAGACCTTTTTCCGGACGGCATCGAGGTCGCAGGCATCCACGAAGCGCACCTCGACCCCCGCCGTGCCGAAGACCTGGACGAGCAGGGTCGCCGTCGAGCCGTAGAGCTGCTCCGCCGCCAGCACGGTCCCCCCGCTGCCGAGCTCCGCCGCCGACAGGGCCGCGTGCATCGCCGCCATCCCCGAGGCGAAGGCGAAGGCGCGTGCCCCCTCGGGCTCGCCCCCGCACTCGAGGGCGGCGACCGCATCCTCGAAGGCGGTGACGGTGGGGTTGCCGTACCTCGCGTAGCTGTAGCCCGGCTCCTCGCCGCCGAGAACCCTGTCGGTCTGCTCGATCTCCTCGTGCGAGAAGGTCGTCGAGAGGTACACGGGGGTAGAGACCGGGTAGAAGCCCTTGCCGGGGCCCCCGCCGTTCGGGCTCTCACCGTTCTTTCTGGCGCGGCGCTCGCCGGCGTGGACGGCCCGGGTCTCAAAACGCGTCAATTGTTTCTCCCTGATCTCGGATCGCTCGGTTGCTTTCGCATTCTGGATGAAAAGCTGCTTATCTTATACTAACGCACGATAAGCTGCGAAAGCCCACGAACCGGCACTTTTAAGGACACGGGGGAGACCACTTTTGGAGAACAGGATCGAGTACTTCGAGCGGATGCTCGCGGACAACCCGAACAACCCGACCGGCCTTCTGGCCCTCGCCAACGAGTACAAAAAGGCCGGCTGCGACGAGGACGAGGCGACGGTCCTCAGGCGTTATCTGGATGCGCACGAGGACGAGGGCAACGCGTACCTCAGGCTCGGCGAGGTGCTGGAGCGCCTGGGGCGCGAGGACGAGGCCCGTGCCGCCTACGGGGAGGGCATCGGCAAGGCCGAGAAGTTTGGCCACTCGGGGATGGCCGAGGACCTGCGCTCGGCCCTCGGCGGAGCCGGGGGCTAGGGGCGTCGACGGGGCAAAAACGCGCCGTCCGGGGTGGGTTGAGCGTGCTCTTCTGGGGTAAGATTGGGGGGAGGAGATGCGGTAGTATGAAGGGAAAGTGCGGCGTTCGCGACGTCGTGGGGAGGTCTGGCCGCGTGAGGGTGGCCCGGCCGGAAACATTCGAAGACGATACGTGAGGGTGTGATCTAGTTGGAAAATCGTACCGAGAGCCAATTTTTCGGCCCAAACCTCGGCTACGTTCTGGAGCTTTACGAGAGCTTTAAGGAAGATCCGGGCTCCGTCGACGAGCGGACGAGGAGCTTCTTCGAGGAGTGGGGACCGCCCCAGGAGGCGTCGGGCGCGAACGGGCGAAACGGCGGTGCTCCGACCGCGGCTTCTGAAGTGGACGTGGGCAAGGTCGTGGCGGCGACCAAGTACGTCCGGGCCATCCGGGACTTCGGGCACCGAGCGGCCCGACTGGACCCATTGGGGAGCGAACCCCTCGGGGACCCGGCGCTCGACCTCGGTTTCTATCACCTCAGCGACGACGACCTCGAGGCCCTGCCGGCGAACCTGCTCAACGCCCCGGGCGTGGGCCCGATCCCACAGCGCACCAACACGGCGCGGGAGGCCATCGAGGAGCTCAGGCGCATCTACTGCAACACCACCGGCTACGACTTCGGCCACATCCACTCGCCCGAGGAGCGCTTCTGGCTCAGGGAGGCGGTCGAGTCGGGGCGTTTCGACAAGCCCCTCGAAGGCGAGAGCGCCAAGCGGCTCCTCAAGCGCCTGACGCGGGTCGACACCTTCGAGAAGTTCTTGCACAGGACGTTCCTGGGGCAGAAGCGCTTCTCCATCGAGGGCCTGGACATGACGGTGCCGATGATCAACTCGCTCATCGGCGCCGCCGCGCGCACCGGGATCCCCGAGGTGGTCATGGGGATGGCCCACCGGGGCCGGCTGAACGTGCTGGCGCACGTCCTGGACAAGCCGTACTCGAAGATCTTCGGCGAGTTCCAGAAGCCGGAGAAGGGCGAGAAACCGTCGGTCGCCGAGAGCCCGGGCGGAGGCTGGGTCGGGGACGTGAAGTACCACCTCGGCATCCGGGGATTCCACCTCGGGGAGGGCCAGGAGGACTCGAAGGTCGCCGTCAACCTGACGCCGAACCCGAGCCACCTCGAGGTCGTCGACCCGGTGGTCGAAGGCATGGCCCGCGCCGCACAGGAGACGCGGGACGAGCCGGGCGCGCCGAATCTGGACGAAGAGGCGGCGCTGCCGATCCTCCTTCATGGGGACGCGGCGTTCCCGGGCGAGGGGGTCGTGCCCGAGACCCTGAACCTCTCCAGGTTGCCCGGCTACAAGACCGGCGGGACCATCCACATCATCACCAACAACCAGATCGGCTTCACCACCGAGAAGCAGGACGCCCGTTCGACGACCTACGCGAGCGATCCGGCGAAGGGGTACGAGATGCCGGTCGTCCACGTCAACGCCGACGACCCCGAGGCATGCCTTGCGGCGGCGCGGCTCGCCTACGCCTACCGCCAGGAGTTCGGCAAGGACTTCGTGATCGACCTTATCGGCTACCGGAGGTTCGGCCACAACGAGGGCGACGAGCCCACCTACACCCAGCCGAAGATGTACGAGGTCATCAACGGCCATCCGACCGTGCGCGAGATCTGGGCGAGGACGCTCGAGGAGCGCGGCGTCATCTCCGAGGGCGAGGCCCAGGAGATGGTGGACGAGATCTACGGCGAGATGCAGGAGACGCACAAGAACCCCGATGAGGTGGGCGACGAGGACCTGCTCACCGACGAGCCCTACACGCCGCTCGTCGAGGTCCCGGAGACGGCCGTCCCCGCCGAGAGGTTGAGCGCGCTCAATCAGGCCCTGCTCCAGTACCCCGAGGGCTTCAACCCCAACCGCAAGCTCGATCGCCTCCTCCAGAAGAGCCGCGGCGAGCTCGACGGCATCGACTGGGGCCACGCGGAGGCGTTGGCCTTCGCCTCGCTCCTGGAGGACGGCGTCCCGATACGCATCACGGGTCAGGACACCAAGCGGGGCACCTTCTCGCACCGCCACGCGGTCTTGACCGACGTCGAGACCGGCGAGGCCTACGTGCCGTTGCAGAACCTCCCGAGCGCGAAGGCCTCCTTCGACGTTCACAACAGCCCGCTCTCGGAGGTGGGCCCGATGGGGTTCGAGTACGGCTACACGCTGAGGGCTCCTGAGGCGATGGTGTTGTGGGAGGCCCAGTTCGGGGACTTCGCCAACGTCGCGCAGCCGATCATCGACCAGTTCATAGTCTCCGCCCAGCTCAAGTGGGGCCAGACCTCGCGGCTCGTCCTGCTCCTGCCGCACGGCTACGAGGGCCAGGGCCCCGAGCACTCCTCGGCGCGCCTGGAGCGATTCTTGCAGCTCGCGGCGCACGACAACATCCGGATCGCCTACTGCACGACGGCGGCCCAGTACTTCCACCTCCTGCGTGCCCAGGCCGCGCTCGCGGACCAGCAGAGGCCGCTGGTGGTCATGACGCCGAAGAGCCTGCTTCGGCATCCTCTGGCGGCCTCCAAGCTCGAGGACCTCTCCGAGGGCAAGTTCAGGGCGGTGCTCGACGACGAGGAGATGAGGCAGAACGCCGAGTCGGTCGAGCGCCTCGTGCTGTGCACCGGCAAGATCTACACCGAGCTCGTCGCCAGCGAGGCGCGGGAGCAGGACGAGGTCACCGCGGTTGCGCGCGTCGAGCTCTTGTACCCGTTCCCGGAGGAGGACGTGAAGGCCGTCATAGCCGGCTACCCGAACCTCCGAGAGGTGGTGTGGACTCAGGAAGAGCCCCAGAACATGGGGGCGTGGTTCTTCATGGAGCCCCGCCTGAGGGAGCTCGTGGACGGCGAACTGCCCGTCCGCTACGTGGGCAAGCCCGCGCGGCCGAGCCCGGCGCAGGGATCTGCGGGCTTCCACAAGAAGGAGCACGCCAAGCTGGTTCGGGCGGCCTT
>JADDPR010000393.1 GCA_016781775.1 Rubrobacter sp.
CAACGCGAGACGTCGCGAGCACCATGGTCGCAATACTCGCAGTCTTTTTTTGTAGGTCCACCCAAGCTTGCTCACCGCCCGGCTCATCGTCGCCACCGACACGCGCACGCCTCGCCCCTCCTCCCAAAGCCCGCAGTGGCGCTCCAGCGTGGCGTCGTCGTTGGCCTCCAGTTGCGCCCACAGGGCCCTCTTCTCCTCGTTGGTGGCGAGGATGCTAGGGGTGCGCCCCGGCGAGGGCCTCGGCGCTAGGTCCTCGCCGTCACGCCGGCGCCCGAGCCAGCGCTTGATGGTCGAAAGCGAGACGCCGAAGAGGCCGGCCGCCTCGCGCCTGGGCGTCCCGCGGTCCACCGCGTCGAGCACCCTCACCCTGAGATCCTTCGAGTAACCGTTCATGCGCAAAGGATCTCAGCAGGCCAGCCGATCTGCAACCCGCTCTAAATCCGATCCCATGCTTGCCAGTCGGTCTTAAGGGCTGCTAGCGCCCCCCACCGTTCACTTGTCGGGTACGGACTTACGAGAACACCCCTTCTGCGCGACGCGGTGAATATCTTCATGGTACGAGTGCTACGCACTGTCTAGGGCCTTGTGGTAGACCAACTCTGCCGTCGCTACATCCTCTACCGCTAGCCCGAGAGACTTGAATAACGTGATCTCCTCGGGGGATCGGCGGCCCGGCTTCGTCCCGGAGACAACCTCCCCGATCTCAGCAAAGATCAACCCGGCGGCTATGACGTCCCCACTCTCCTTCATAGCGGCCTCCCGCGAATCCACGTAGACCAGCGCGCGGCGCAGCATCTCGTCGTCGAGCTCCCGCCAGTCCGGGCGGGCTGCGCCTACCGCGTTGATATGTACTCCCGGAGAGAGCCATTCCCCAGATAGCACTGGAGTCGTTGATGTGGTGGCCGTTACGACCACGTCGGCTCCCCGCACCGCCTCCTCCGCTGAGGCCGCGGCACGAACGCCGTGCTCCTCGGCGAATGCCGCCGCCCGGCGCGGACTCCACACCCTGACCTCGCGGAACTCACGCACCAGCCGAAGCGCCTCCAGGTGGCTGTGCGCCTGCACCCCGGAGCCGATGATTGCTAGCACGGAAGCATCAGGGCGGGCGAGACGCTCCGTGGCGACTGCCGATACAGCCGCCGTGCGCACCTCGGTGATGAGCCGCCCGTCCATGGTGACCAAAGGTTCACCGGTCTCAGGCTTGAAAAGCAGGATCGTCGCGTGGTGCGTGGGGACATCGGTGTTGCGGGGGTAGAGTGCAACTAGCTTCGTGCCGAGGGCCGTCCCGGTGTAGGCGGGCATGAGGCCGAGGAAGCCGTGGTGTTCCGCCACGGAGAGCATTGTTCGGACCGGCTGTACCACCCTACCGCTCGAAAAGTCGGCCAGCGCCTTCTCCATGGCGGGGATTACTTCTTCCATTCGCAGCAGGCGATCGATATCCGCTTCATCCAGATTCATCTGTGCATCCCCCTTCCCTTACGGACTGTAGAGAGTAGGCGCAGATCGTCGTCTCAGTATACGCCTGCTGCCAACAGCGCCTAACCGCTAGACCACCTCCAGCTCGACCTCCGGCTCCTCGCACAGCCTGGCGGAGAAGCGGACCTTCGGCGCGCTGTCACTTCCTACAGTTGATAGGGGCGAATGCTCGGCCGCGCAGGGTCCTCGGCTACACTGGCGGTGAACGTACAGAGGCAAAGGTAGGCGCACGTGGGTCCCAAAGACGTTCTGCGCGAGGTCATGCTCCTCCCGCGGGTAGATCCCAACGATCCTTCGCTGGTTGGCAAAGTCACTCGCACGCTCCAGATCCCTTACATTTCGATCGCCGGAAGGTCTCGGGCGAGGTTACGCGCCGCACTCGTGGCGCATTAATTAGAACCATAGCGGCGGACACGTCGAGAATCCGTCCGCTTCGATGATGAGCGACGAGGGTGGCAGGTCCACCGCGTGAACACACCGTCGCGAAAGGATGCCTTTCTTCGATGGTGCCCGAGAGGCTGAGATTCCCAACCGATAAAGCCTGCGCAAGATGCGGTTGTCTTCCCGACATGTCTCGTGCAGGAGTGTCGAATGAGCGCTATACCGATGATCTTTGACGGCCTTCTCCAACGGTTCAGCGGCGACGTAACTTCTCTGAGGCTTCACGTGAAAACCCGTCGCCCGAGCGAGTATCATGGGGGCGCGGTGAGGAGAGGAAAGGAGTACGGCATGTTTCGTACGGCGAAGCCGTGGGTCCGGGTCTATGAGGGGCATGCTTCGCCCGAGACGGAGGTCTTCGAGGGCTCGCTGACGGATTTCTTCAGGCTCTCGGTCGAGGAGCACCGGGAGAAGACCGCCCTTACGTTCTACGGGACGACCTTTACTTTCGAGCGCCTGGAAGCGCTGGTCGACAAGATGGCGGCGTCGCTCGCGGCGAGGGGGGTAAAGAAGGGAGATCGGGTCGCGCTCATGCTCCCGAACTGCCCACAGTACGTGATCTCGTTCTTCGCCACGGTGCGGCTCGGGGCGATCGTCACACAGCTCAACCCGATGTACGTGGAGCGGGAGATCGAGCACATCCTCCGTGACTCCGGGGCCGAGACGATCGTCGTCTACTCGGACATGTACCCGCGCGTGAAGGCGGTCCTGCCGGAGACGAGCTTGCGCGACGTGGTCGTCGTGGACCTCAAGGGGGAGCCCGAGGCGCTGGAAGCGGGTCACGTCAGCTTCGGGAACCTGCTCGCCGAGGACGCCGAGCCGGCGCCCTCCGTCGAGATCAACCCGGTCGAAGACGTCGCGGTCTTTCAGTACACGGGCGGGACGACGGGGGTCTCCAAGGGGGCGATGCTCACGCATCGCAACCTGGTGGCGAACGTGCAGCAGACGCTGGACCTGTTCGTAGACGACCCGGCGGCGTTCTCGAACAACCAGAAGATCATGGCGCTCCTGCCGTTCTTCCATATCTATGGTCTGACTTGCGTGATGCTCTTCGGAATCCGACAGGGGCTGAACCAGATTCTGGTCCCCCGCTTCGACGCGGCCGAGGTCATGAACCTGGTCAAGAGCGAGACCCCCGTCATGTTCGCGGGCGTCCCCACGATGTACATGGCGCTCCACGCCTCGGGGGCGGACTTGAGGGAGTACGGCTTCCACAAGGTGAGGACGTACAACTCCGGCGGGGCGGCGATGCCGGTGAACCTGAGGCACGCCTTCGAGAAGAAGATCGGGCGCCCCGTCTACGAGGGCTACGGGCTCTCCGAGGCCTCCCCGGTGACGCACTTCAACCCGCCGTTCACCGGTTCGAGCCGCGACGCGAGCATCGGCGTCCCGATACCGAGCACGGACGCGAGGATCGTGGACGTCGAAACGGGGGAGCAGGAGGTCCCCGTCGGGGAGTCCGGCGAGCTCGTCATCCGGGGTCCGCAGGTGATGAAGGGCTACTGGAACATGCCCGGCGAGACGCAGAAGACCCTGAAGGGCGGCTGGCTCTACACCGGGGACGTCGCTCGTATGGACGACGAGGGCTACTTCTACATCGTCGACCGCAAGAAGGACATGATCGTGGCCTCCGGCTACAACGTCTACCCGCGCGAGATCGAGGAGGTCCTCTTCGAGCACCCGGACGTCGCCGAGGGGGTCGCCGTCGGCATCCCGGACGAGTACCGCGGCGAGTCGGTGAAGGCCTTCGTGGTCCGCAGGCCCGGCAGCGACGTGACGGAGGAGGAGATCCTCGCGTTCTGCAAGGATCGCCTCGCCCCGTACAAGAGCCCGAAGACCGTCGAGTTCCGCGACGAACTGCCGAAGAGCACCGTCGGCAAGCTGCTCCGTCGCGTCCTCGCCGACGAGGAGAAGGCGAAGACCACGGTCCCGTCGCCCGCAGAGACCCCGCCGGCGCAGGGCTAAGGCGTACAGGCAGGTCCGAAACTAGACCTCAGAAGAAGGGATGGTACGGAGGGTGGATACCCAGGAGAACGCGCGGACGGAGGCCCGGGCGAGCGCCCTGGACCTCTTCCGCCTCGATGGCAAGACGGCGATTGTAACCGGCGGGGGAAGGGGGCTCGGGCAGTACATGGCCGAGGCCCTCTCGGACGCCGGCGCCTCGGTCGTCCTCTGCTCGCGCAAGCTGGAGGCGTTGGAGGAGGTCAAGGACGAGATCGAGGCTCGGGGCGGCAAGGCACACGCGGTCGCCTGCGACGTCGCGGAGCCCGAGGACGTCGAGCGGGTGGTCCGGGAGACGGAGGAGCGCTTCGGGGGCATAGACGTGCTCGTGAACAACTCGGGGGCGACGTGGGGGGCGCCGACGCTGGAGATGCCGCTGGAGAAGTTCGATCTCGTGATGCGGGTGAACGTGCGCGGGGTGTTCTTGATGAGCCAGGCGGTCGGAAGGCGCATGGTCGAGAGGGGGGAGGGCGGCAAGATAATCAACATCGCCTCCGTCGCCGGCCTCCTCGGCGGCCACCCGGATTACATGCAGACCGTGGGCTACAACTCGAGCAAGGGGGCCGTGATCTCGATGACGCGCGACCTCGCCACGGGCTGGGCGCGGCACGGCATCAACGTCAACGCCATCGCGCCGGGCTGGTTCCCGACGAAGATGAGCGGCGGTCTTATACAGAAGTTCGAGGAGAAGATGCTGGAGGGCATCCCCCTGCACCGCTTCGGGAGGCCGGAGGACATAAAGGGCGCGGCGCTCTTCCTCGCCTCGCCGGCATCGAACTACGTGACCGGACAAACGATCGTCGTCGACGGCGGCGAGACGGCCTGGTAGGGGACCTCCCCCGAAAGAAAGGTAGGAGAGCATGAGCGACGTGTACATCATCGACGGGGCCCGTACGGCCTTCGGTTCGTTCGGTGGCGGCCTGAAGGACGTCTCGTCCCACGGCCTCGGGGTCGCGGCGGCGAAGGGGGCGCTGGAGCGCTCGGGCGTCGATCCCTCGAAGGTAGACAACGTGGTGATGGGGAACGTGATCCAGACCCACGAGGGCGCCCCGTACCTCGCCCGCCACGTCGCCCTCGACTCCGGCGTCCCGATCGAGACCCCCGCCCTTACCTTGAACCGTCTCTGCGGCTCCGGCCTGCAGGCGGTGGTCTCGTGCGCCCAGGCGATAAAGCTGGACGAGTCGAGGGTCGCCCTGGCCGGCGGCGCCGAGAGCATGAGTCAAGCCCCTTACGTCTCGCGCAAGGCCCGCTTCGGCATCCGCATGGGCCCCGACACCCTCGTGGACACCCTGAGCGAGGCGCTGACGGACAACCGCGCCGGCTGCGGGATGGGCGTTACCGCCGAGAACCTCGCCGAGAGGTACGGCATCACCCGCGAGGACCAGGACGCCTTCGCCGCCCGGAGCCACCAGCGGGCCGCCCAGGCCACCGAGAGCGGGCGTCTGGAGGACGAGATCGTGCCGGTCGAGGTCAGGACGCGCAAGGGCTCGGTCGAGGTCAAAAAGGACGAGCACATCCGCGAAGGCGCGACCCAGAAGGGTCTCTCCGGGCTAAGGCCGGTCTTCAAGAGGGACGGCGGCACCGTGACCGCCGGCAACTCGTCGGGCATAAACGACGGCGCCGCCGCCGTGGTCGTCGCGACCGAGGGGGCGGTGAACGACGAGGGGCTCACCCCGATGGGTCGCATCCTCGGCTGGGGCGTCGCCGGGGTCGATCCTAATGTCATGGGGATAGGTCCCGTGCCGTCCTCGCGCCTCGCGCTCAAGCGGGCCGGTCTCACGGTCGACGATCTCGACCTGGTCGAGATAAACGAGGCCTTCGCCGCCCAGTACCTCGCCTGCGAGGAGGAGCTCGGCCTCGACCGGGAGAAGGTGAACGTGAACGGCGGCGCCGTAGCCTACGGACACCCCGTCGGCGCGAGCGGCACGCGCGTACTCCTCACCCTCCTCTACGAGCTCAAGCGCCAGAACAAGAAGTACGGCCTCGCCTCGCTGTGCATCGGCGGCGGACAGGGCATCGCGATGGTGGTAGAAGCCGTCTAGAAACCGGGGAGGGGCCGCCCCCGGAGGATGGCGGCCCCTCCGATTACCTCCTCAAGCGGTGAACCTTGACCCTCCCTGCTTCCTCCGTCTCCCAGCGGCCCTCGGATTCCCCGGTCGACCGGGGAGTGCGGCGAGCGGTTGGCCGCTCGGTCGGTTGCTCGGTTGGCCGAGGGGGCTGCTCGGTCGGCCGCTCGGTCTGGCGAGGGGGCTCGAACTCCGGTACGTCGTCCAGGGGGATGTCCACGGGGTGGTTCGACGAGGGCGCGGGGCTGCGCGGAGCCGGCCTCTCCTGCGACGCGGCCCTCTCGCCCGGGAGGACGTCCACGCGGGGGTCCGGGGCGAAGCGCGGGTCGCCCGCCGGCGCGGAGTATCCTCCGGTGTGCTCCGGGCTCGGGTGCAGGCCTTCGAGGCCGTAGTAGCTGCGCACGTGATTCTCCAGCTCCGGTGTTAGCTGCTCGCCGTGTCCGAAATGGGGGGCGTGCTTTATCGACTCGGCGGGCTCGGAGACCTCTATAAGCTGTCGCTTGTCGTTCACCCGCAGGATCTCCGTCGGGATGATGGTGGAGTTCGTCCCGAAGAAGCCCATCTTCACGCCGACGTACAGCACCTCGTCGCGATCGTCCACAAGAAGGTCGTCGACCTTGCCGATCTTCTCGTAGTGCGAGTCGTAGACTTTGTAATCTTCCTTGGCCTTCTTCAGCCCCGCGAACGGGTCCACGGTATTCATGCCGCCTCGCTCCTTCACTCTCGCCGTTCTAATGTACGCTTGCTGCCTCGCTTTTACCCGTTTCCCCAAGCTTTGAGACCGGCCCCCCGAGGGCGGCGTGGCGACCGCGCGTATAATCCAGCCGTATGCCCGACGATACCGAAACCTCCCCTCCGGGCCTGCCCCCTGCGCGCCTCGGCTCGCTCACGGTCGTCGCGGGTTCGATGTTCTCGGGGAAGACGGAGGATTTGATCCGCCGGGTCAGGCGCGCCCTCTACGCCCGAAAGCACGTCCAGGTCTTCAAGCACGCCCTCGAGACCCGCTCCGATCCCGAGGAAATACGCTCGCACGCTGGCCCTCGTGCCTCCGCCGTCGCCGTCTCTTCCAGCGCGGAACTCCTCTTCTCGGTCGAGCCCGAAACGGACCTCGTGGCCGTCGAGGAGACGCAGTTTTTCGACGCGGGGGTTCTGGACGCCCTGCAGGGCCTCGCCGACGCCGGGTACGAGGTCGTCGCGGCGGGCCTGGATCAGGATTTCAGGGGAGAGCCCTTCGGGCCGATGGCCGGCCTGCTCGCCGTCGCCGACGAAGTCGTAAAGCTCAGGGCCATCTGCGCCCGCTGCGGCCGGGACGCCTCCCGCACCCAACGCCTCATAGACGGCAAACCCGCCCCCGCCTCGGCCCCCACAATCCTCGTCGGCGCCGCCGAACACTACGAGGCCCGCTGCCGCTACCACCACGAGGTGGGGTGAGTACCCTCCAGGCCCCTGCGATCGACTCCGTGACCTTGGCGCCTCTGTTGGGGCACTCCTCGACCTGCTCCGTGCAGCTCCCCGGGCAGAGGTTCTCGCCTGCGTGGGCTCTACCCTGGGGAACCTCGTCCCCGGAGCCTATGGGCTCGCGTTCCCTGTTCTCCTGCTTGCTGGTCCACCGCATGCCGACGGGCACGGGACCCGTGACACGGGCGCGGGGTGTCCCTAGCCCTCCCGTTCCAACGCCCCCAGCATCTCGGCAACGAGGGTGGGGGAGGGCTCCTCGGGCAGGTGCCCGTTCTTCGCGAGCTCCCGGGAGACTTCTTCGTGCGGACGGTCCTTGAGCGAGGGGTCCCGGCGCAGGGCTTCCTTCAGTGCGTCAAGGATGTCGTCCGGGCCCGGTTCCCCGGAGGCCGGTATATAGCCGCTCGTCATGCTCGCCCTCCAACTATCTCGGCGGTCGGTGTAGGTGTTGCCTCCGTAGGGTAGCTTAAGGCTGGGGCCGGCGGGCACGTAGAGTTCCGGGTCGACGAGAAGGGAGGTCCCGCATGCCGCGCAGATGGGTCGTTTATCTGATCTTGTTTTGCACGCTCCTGAACGGGGCAGGTTTCATCTGGGACATCTTCGAGCCCATACCGCTCTACGACGAGATCGCGCACGCCGTCACCCCGTTTACGCTCGTCGCCATCACCGCCGAGATCATCTACCGCTTCGGCGGCGACGACGAGTTCTTCGACACCCCCCGACACGCCATCATAACGGGCGCCGTGATAGGCCTCGTCGGCGCTACCGCCTGGGAAGGCGTGGAGATCCTGCTGGACTACCTCTTCCCCGAGGCGAGCATAGACCACGCCATCCCAGACACGATCTTCGACATCGTCCTCGGCGTGATCGGCGGCATCGCGGGCGCTTACGTCGCCGACCACTACCTCGACCGTCTCTTCAACCGCTCCCGTTACAGCTCCAGGCGCCCAAGGGTCCGCTAGCTTTCCCCAAGGCTATCAGAAGCCTACCTGTCGTGTAGGATGCCCAAAAACTCAACGCGAGTCGGAGGGAAATCCATGACGAGTTCAAGCAGGCGAACGAGCAGTACGCGGCGCGGTTCGAGGCGGGAGATCTCCCGACGCCGCCGGCCCGCAAGGTCGCCGTGGTGACGTGCATGGACGCGAGGCTCCACCCGGAGGAGTTTCTCGGGCTGGAGTTGGGTGACGCGCACGTGATCCGGAACGCCGGCGGTCGCGTCTCGGATGACGCCATCCGCTCGCTGGTCATCTCCGAGCGCCTCCTCGGGACCGAGGAGGTTGTGGTCATCCACCACACGGACTGCGGCATGCTGACGTTCAGCAACGAGGATCTAACGGCGAAGATCAAGGAAGACCTCGGCGTGGATGCCTCGGGGCAGGACTTCCTCCCGTTCTCGGATCTCGAGGAGAGCGTGCGCGGGGACGTCGAGAAGATCCGGGCCTCGGATCTTATCCCGGACGACATCTCCGTGTCTGGCGTGATCTACGATGTGAAGACCGGCCAGCTTCGCGAGGTAGTCCGGGGCTAGGCGACGCTTGCCTACCATGTTACGAACGTAGCGCGACGGGTAACATACCTTCGGAACCGTAGCGGGAGGTGTAGTGGTGGGAAGCATCGGTCCGGTGGAGTTGTTGGTTGGCCTCGTGGTGCTGGTCCTGATCGCGTTGCTGATCGTCTTCCTGGTCTCGCGCCGGAGCAGGGCGCGCAGAAACGAGGAGCGGCGGGGGAGGACGCGCCAGGAGTTCGGGGCCGAGTACGAGCGGACGGCCCGGGAGCGCGGCTCGGAGGAAGAGGCCGAGAGCGAGCTCCGGCGCCGGCGGGGGCGGGTCGAGCGACAGGTGACGCCCCTCCCCGGGGAGGATCGCCGGCGCTACGAGGAACGCATGAAGGAGGTCGAGCGCGTCTTCGTGGACAACCCCGAGCGCGCCGTCGAGATGGCCGACCGGACCGTCACCGACCTGCTGGAGGACCGGAACTTCGTCGCCGACCCCGCCCAGAGCGACGAGGAGACCGAGCGCGCCCTGGCCGTCATGTACCCAGAGGTCGCCGACGACTACCGCGAGGCCCGGCGCGTCCGGGCCGCCGTCGTCTCCCGCGCGAGTCGGGGTGACGGCGATCAGGGACAGGACGGAGACGAGACGGAGAATCTGAGGCAGACCCTCCGCAGGTACCGCGCGGTCTACGACAAGCTGGCGCAGGGGTAGATCCCCGGCTTGCGCGGGCTCCTTCGGGTATAGTCGCGGTCGTCACCATACGGGAAAGGAGACGCAGGATGATCAAGCTCACGGTGCTCTATGGCCATCCGGACGATCCGGAGGCGTTCGAGGATTACTACGCCAACAACCACATGCCGCTCGTCGCCAAGATCCCGAACATGCAGCGGTTCGAGTCCGGCAGGGTCGCGACACCCGACGGCGGCGAGCCGCCCTACCACCGGCTCGCCGAGCTCTGGTTCGAAGACGCTTCGGTGATGCAGGAGAGCCTGGATTCTCCCGAAGGAAGGGACGCGACGGGCGACCTGCCCAACTTCGCCACCGGAGGAGCCACGATCATGGTCTCGCAGGTCGCGGGTCTCGACGGTTAGAGAGAACGACGAGCGGGGCGACGGCGGCAGGGGAATACCCCCGCGATCCGAACCAGCCCCGCTCTCGCCTCTCCAACGACGTCAGCGGCGCGACTGTTCCCCAGGCCGGAGAACGTCGTCGCGGGCGGTGCCCCGTGTTGTCCCTCCACCTCGCCCGGCGACGGATGACAACGTTGCGTAGGCCCACGATTCCGCGCTCCCCGATCCCCAAAGGTGCCACCACGCGTCGTCGCTACGGGGTTCGGATTATCCGCCCCCGTCTTGGGTTGGGCTTTTGGAGGGATTCGTCTCGGGGCGTAGGGCGGCCAGGAGCAGGAGGCCGACGCCGAGCACGATCGCCACGTCGGCGGCGTTGAAGATGGGCCAGACACGCAGGTCGACGTAGTCCGTGACCTCGCCCTCGAAGATCCGGTCGACGAGGTTGCCGGCGGCGCCGCCCAGGATGAGCCCGCACCCCGCCGTCGTCGCCCGCGAGGGCTCCCCGGAGACGAGCATCCACAGGACGAACGCGACGGCGACGGCGCTACCGAGCAGCAAGACGGCTTCTTGCCCTCCGAGGATGCCGAAGGCTCCGCCCGGGTTCTTGATGTACGTAAGGTGGAGCACGCCCCCGATCAGGGGGATGCTCTCCCCGAGGCGCATGGAGCCCTCGACGAGCCGCTTGAGGCCCTGGTCGACCACAAAGACCGCGAGGGCGAGGCACAGGGCGCCGAGAAACGCGGTTCGGCGGCTCACGGGAGGCGGAGCTCCAGGGTCGATGCGATGGTGTAAGCGGAGGGTTCTTTCACGGCCGCGATGATCCTAGCACAGGCCCTCCTGTTATCGCCCCGATACCGGGATGGTCCCCGGGACCCACGTGCTTTCCTCCTCCGGACCGATGCCCGCACACACGGTGCGGCATAAGGTTTCACCGTAAGCTGTTGGCTACCGCAGAGGAGGAAGGGTCGTGGAGGCAGAGAAGCAGAACTACGGGATGCCCGAAGGGGCGATAGGCGGGGTCTACGGGCCGGAGGCGATGAGCGATGGGGAGGAGAGGACCTGGTCCGCCCTGGCGCACCTGAGCGTCTTCGCCAACCTCTTCACCGGCTTTCTCGGACCGGTCGTGGCGCTGGTGGTCTGGCTGGTCTACAAGGACCGCTCGGAGAAGGTCGCGTTCCAGGCCCTGCAGTCCGTCTGGTACCAGGTGGCCTGGCTCGTGCTCCTCGGGGCCGGGTGGGTAATCACGGGGGTGCTGACGCTCGTCCTGATCGGCTTCCTGTTGATCCCGGTCATGGCCCTCCTCACCATCGTCCCGTTCGTCCACGGCGCGTACGCCGCCTACAAGGTCAACAAGTACGGCGAGTACCGCTACCCCCTGATCGCTGACCTGATCTCCCGCTAGGGGGGCGGCGAGGGACGAGACTCAGGCGGGGGCCTGGCTAT
>JADDPR010000460.1 GCA_016781775.1 Rubrobacter sp.
GTCGAAGAGGCCCGTGTAGAAGAGCAGGTCGCCGGAGCTGAAGCGCTTGCGCATGAGGTGCGCGTTGCGGAACGCCCAGCGGGCCTCCTCCTCGGGCACGGGCACGTTGAGCTCCTCGAAGAGCAGCGGGTGGCCGGCCGCCGCCAGCGCTCCGACCACTGCCTCGGGCTTCAGCACCAGCTCCCTGAGGCGTGCTTTCTGGTCGTCCCAGTTCTCGAGGAGGGCTTCGAAGCGCGGCCGGGCCTCGTACCAGCCTTGCAGCTTCTGCCGGTAGTCGCCCCAGCACTCTTCGGCCATCGCCCCGGAGGGGTCGGTCTCGTCGAAGGTCTCCCTTACGCGTTCCTCCATCTCCTCGAACGAGGGGTAGCAGGCGTCGACGTCGACTGCTTCGGGGTCGAGGTTTCCCAGCAGGTAGTCCCAGGAGATGGAGGCGGCGATGGTCGCGACGCCGACCTGCAGGCCGTGGCTGGCGACCGGGCGCCCGAAGCGCTCGGCGCCCATATCCAGCATGTGCGAGACGACGTGCTCGTAGCCGGAGAGCGGGGAGGTCTCCTTCGCGAAGGTCATCGAGAGCCCCCCCAGGGCCAATACCTTGGCTAGCACCTCCATGCCCAAGGGAGAGCGGTCCCCGATCTCGCCCGCGTACGGGATCATGAGGTTCCTGACGTCCTCGAGTATCCTCCAAGAGGCCTCCAGGTAGCCGCCCCCGCTGACGCGGTCGCCGAGGTGCCAGTCGCCGAAGGAGACGAAACCGGCACTCATGTCGCCGATACCGCTCAAGGTGTACTCCAGCGGCGCTTCGCGCAGAACTTCGACGTCCGCTACGAGCATGTGCGGCAGGCGAGAGGGCCAGGTCCGCTTCACGCCGTCCTTGGAGATCACCGCCATCCCCGAGGCGAAGGCGGGCGCGGAGTTGGCCGTCTGGCAGACCGCCAACGGTACCGGCGGCTCGTCGGGATGCTCCTGCTCGTAGGTGAAGCAGGCGTGCTTGGCGATGTCGGTTATGACCCCGGAGCCCAGGGCCACCACGGGGACGCCGGGACGGATGCTACCTTTGACGGTCTCTACCTCGCGGAAGTCGGGGTGGACGACGCCGCGCTCGTCGCCCTCGAGTTCCACGACACACACCTCGAACCCCTCCCGTTCCAGGAGCACCCGCACCATCGGCTTGAGGTCCTCGCCGCCGCGCCGCATGGGCGTCCGATCCACGACGAGGACCACGTCGCCCGGGGCCTCGGGCGAGAGCCCCTCGAGCGCCGCGGGCAGCTTCAGGATGGCGTCCGGTCCCACGACGACCTTTTTCAACCCGAGCTCGGGGAGCTTGCTGCGGTCCTCCCAACCCCCGATCTGGTTCTCCAGGTCGGCTATGTCCGCCGGATCGTGGCGGAAGATCGGGGGAGGGAGCTCTCTCTGGGCCATCATCCTGCCTCCATCCTTTCCCGTCAGCCCCGGCAACGCCTCACCCCTGGGGCCCGTTCCGCAAGGGGGCGATAGCCGTGACGGTCGTCAGACACTGCGGGTGGTGCGAAGCCTCGGGATCAACCATGCCTGCTCTGGAACTCGGCGAGCTTGTCGTACACGCCCCCCTCGGCCAGGGCGTGGTAGGTGCCCTTGAAGACCTCGTACAGCTCGTCGTAGACCGCGTGCGTTGCCATGTCGGGCTCGTAGGTCGCGGTCCGATTGACCATCTCGCCGCAGCCCTCCTCCACCGACGAGAACACGCCCGCGCCCACGGCGCCGAGGATGGCCGCGCCGATGACGGTGCATTCGCCCTCCTTGAGGGCGACCGTGGGCCGGCCGTAGACGTCGGCCTGGATCTGGCTCCACAGCGGGCTCTTCGTGGAGCCGCCGCTGATGCGCACCTCCCGGATGTCCACACCCATGTTGGCGAAGGCCTGGAGGATGTCGCGCGACTCGAACGCGACGCCCTCCATGACCGACCGGGCCATGGTGCCGGTGTCGTGGGCGAAGGTCATCCCCAGGAAGCTCGAGCGGGCCTGCGGGTCGTAGTTCGGCGAGACCGACCCGGCCAGGTACGGGTGGAAGAGCAGACCTTTGCTGCCGGGCGGCACGGCGGCGGCCATCTTGTTGATCACCTCGTACGCCTCGCCCCCCGTGAAGGTCTCGATGAACCGCGCCATGTAGCCGACGTTGTCCCGGAACCAGCGGTAGGAGCTCGCGGCGGCGGCCTGAAGGCCCTCGGCGATCCACTTGCCGGGAGCGGGGAAGGCGTGGGCCGAGCAGCTGATCTTCTTGTGGGGGTCGTACCTCGGGGAGTCGAGGTGGCAGATGCTCACCCCGGCCGTGCCGAGCGTGATCTCGCACAGGCCCTCCTCGATCACGCCCGCGCCGATGGCCGCGCACTGCTGGTCGCCTCCGCCGGTGCAGATCGGCATCCCGACCGGCAAGCCCGTACGTTCGTGGCAGTACTGGTCGACCGTCCCCGCCTGGTAGGCCGACGGCACCAGGTCGGGCAGCTTCTCTTTCGGCACGCCGAAGTCGTCGCACAGCTCCCCGCTCCACTCGAAGCTCTTGATGTTCATGAGGCCGTAGAGGGAGCCGTTGGAGCGGTCCTGGAACCAGCCGTCGCGGGCGCCGAGGTTGCGGAGGAAGTACTCCTGGGTGGTGAGGATCTTATCGGCCTTCTCGAACGTCTCGGGCTCGTTCTCCATCACCCACTTAATCTTGGGCGCCGCCCAGATGGTGCTGAGAGGGAGGCCCGTGACGTCGTAGTACCCGTCGTCCCC
>JADDPR010000209.1 GCA_016781775.1 Rubrobacter sp.
CTCGGTAGCAACGCGGATAGAAGGGCTCTTTGAGAGGAGGAGACACCTTGGGGATGATGGAGCGGTACATGGAAGTGATGGGCGGCATGCTGGGCGGCCTGATGGGAGGCGGCGCGATGGGCGCTATGCTGCTCGTCGTGACGTTCTTGCTGTTCGTCTGGATACTGGGCTTGGCTACGCTAGGGGGCTTCATCGTCTGGGGCGTCCGAAGGCTCTCCGAGCGATAGGGGGAGAACGACTTGCAAGGGAAGTCTGCAGAAGCACCACCGCTGGATGGCATCCCCGTGGGGCGCGAGGTTCGGGAGGTGCGTCTCCTTGCGAAGCTCCTTGACGGCTTCGCCAACCCCGTGAGGCTCTCCGCCCTCATGCTGCTCGCCCGCGGCGGCGAGATGAGCGTGGGGGAGCTAGTGGGGGCCATAGGAGTCCCCCAGCCCCGCGTCTCCGACCATCTGCGATGCCTGTCCTGGTGCGGGTACGTGCGTGCGAGGCGCGAAGGCGGCAAGGTTTTCTACTCCGTAGCTGACGAGCGGGTGCTAGGCGTTCTCAGGCTTGGTGAGGGGATCTTGGCGGACAACCTGGAGCACGTTGAGGCGTGCGATGTCACGAAGGGCTGCTGAGGCGGCGTGATGAAGCTTGAGATCCTGCATGTCGGGGGTTGCTCGGGATACGAGGCGGCGGAAAGGAACCTGAAGGAGGCTTTTTCTCAGGAAGGGGTGGAAGCGGAGGTGGAGCTGGTCGAGGTCAGGACCGACGAGGAGGCGCGGATGCTGCGCTTCCCCGGCAGCCCCACCATACGGGTGGGCGGGCGCGATCTGTTCCCATCCCCCGGCGGGCAGGGGGGAGGATGGGGGTTCGGGTGACGCACCTACGCGGCCCCGTCGGGACTGCAAGGCCATCCGACCACGGAGATGATCCGGGAAGCGCTGAGGACGAGAGGAGGAGCCGATGCCGAAGGCCGTGTTTAGGGACGAGGTACGCAGGATAGTGGAGGAGCAGGGGGCTCAGCTGGTAGAGGTGCTGCCCCGCGAGGAGTACGAGGACGAGCATCTGCCTGGGGCCATAAACATCTCCCTCAAGGAGTTGGACGCACAGACAACCGCCGGGCTGCGCAAGGAAGCGCCGGTGATCGTCTACTGCTACGACTACCTCTGAGACATGAGCCCACGGGCCGCGTGGCGGCTCGAAGGCTTAGGCTTCTCCCCGGTCTACGACTACGTGCCCGGCAAGGTGGACTGGTTCGCCGCCGGGCTCCCGAAGGAGGGCAAGCTGGCGGAGATCCCCACTGTCGGGGAAGCGGCGCGGCCGGACGTGCCGATGTGCTCGTCCGAGGAGAAGGCCAGCGAGGTCTGGCGGCGTACGGAGGCGGCGGGTTGGGACCGGTGCGTGGTCGTGAACGAGGAGCGGATCGTGCTCGGCCTGTTGCGCGACAAGGATCCAGGGGCGGACCCCGAGGCGACCGTCGAGGAGGCGATGAGGCTGGGCCCCACCACTTTCAGGCCCGATACTCCGGTCGAGAAGGTGGCGGAGCGTATGCGCAAGCGCGGAGTGAGCGCCGTGTTGGTGACGTCCTCGGACGGCAAACTCGTCGGGGTTCTGTACCGGGACGACGCCGAGCGCGTGGTCGGCGTTCAGCTCTGAGCCCGGGAGGCCGAAGCGCGGCCCCTTAACGACGATTTTCCTCAAATCATCCCTTCCTCCCTATTATGCCCCGCTGTCCCGCCATCGGACCGGGGCTATGCGCTTCCGGGAACGTTCACTCCCGGCAGGTGGGTGAATAACTCGGGATGTTAGGAGGGTAGGGAACCACGTAGAGGAGGTGGTCGATCATGCCTTTCGTGGTTCTGGCAATCCTATTGGTCTTCGTGGTCCTAGTGGTGATGGCGGCTGTCTACTACCTGACCCGACGCTGGTGAAATCTGATAACGCTCACCCTCGTCTACTCGGTAGATAGAGGAGCCATATCGGTGCTGATTCGGGGCTCATCCCCCGAGCCACCCTAGCCCCCACGCCCACGTGGTGCTTTCTATCAGCGCCGCTTTGCCCCTTCCGGCCTGGGCGGGAGCGCCCGAGCGCAAGCGGTGCAGTTGGCCTCCTTCGTGGTGGTGACCCACTCCTCCTCGTCCACCGCCCTGCCGCAGTACGTCTCCTTCATCTGCGGCTTCGCCACGTGCACCACGCCCACGCCGTTCGCTTGACGGACGTTCACCTCTGTTCCCCCTCCGGTTTGTCCTACATCGTGTCGGGCAACAAGATCCTCGGCGCGGGAGTCAGCCCCCGAAGATGCGACGCCACCAGGACCGCCGCTCCGGCTCCTCCTGGGACTCCACCCCTGCCGAGCCACCGGTGGGGCGTTGCGCATCCTCCTGGTCGTTCTGGGGGGCCTCCAGCTCGGGAACGCGGGCGACGAGGGCGGCGTTCGCCTGGGTGAGCTGCATGATGATCGTGTCGGCGCGGCGCCGAGCCTCGCGCTCGGCTTCTAGCTGGTCACGCAGGGCCTCGATCGTCTCGTCCTTGGCGGCGAGCAGGGCGTCCCGGTCCTCGGGGCTAGTCGCGGACTGGTCGGGACTGGTCCCGCCTAGCCTGGGCTGGTCGAGGCTAGGCGGGGTCTGGTCGGGGTGGAGGAGCACGTAGACGGCCCCGCCGACCTTCGCGCTGTCCAGGGTGCCCCGTTTGATGCGCGACCGCACCCCGTCCACCGTGGTCCCGAGGAGGTCGGCAGCCTCCTGCACGG
>JADDPR010000424.1 GCA_016781775.1 Rubrobacter sp.
TCTTCGAGGACGAGCCTCGCCGCTGCCTTGAAGTCCAGGGCCTACGCACCCTCGGGCCCGCCCGGCGTGCGGACCTCGGGGTAGGCCCCGATCAGGGTCAGGTACGTCGTGTGCTCCTCGAGCCTCGCCAGCGCCCGCTTCACCGGCTCGTCCTCTGGGTGCCCCCCGAAGTCCGCGAAGAAGACGTACGTCCACGCGCGCCTCCTGGACGGCCGGCTCTCGATGCGCCTGAGGTCTATCCCCTCCTCAGCAAAGGCCGAGAGCGCGTCCCTCAAGGCCCCCGGACGGTTCTTGAAGGAAAATACGATGCTGGTCTTGTCCCTCCCGGTCGGCCCCGCCCACGACCGTCCGAGCACGATGAAGCGCGTCGCGTTCGTCCGGGCGTCTTGTATGTCCCGGGCCAGCACCCGAAGGTCGTAGTGGCCGGCCGCGAGGGCGCTGCCGACCGAGGCCGCGCCGCTCTCCTCCGACGCGAGGCGCGCGGCCTCCGCGGTCGAATCCGCCTCCTCGAGCGCGGCGTGCGGCAGCTCGCGGCGGAGCCAGGCCCCGGCCTGGGCAAGCCCCATGGGGTGCGAATAGACCTTGCGTATCCCCTCCAGGGAGGTCTCCCGCGAGAGCAGGCTCTGGGAGATGGGCAGGTAGACCTCGCCGCAGATCTTCAATGGGCTCCCCATCAGCTCGTCGAGGGTGTGGGTGACGGCGCCCTCCATCGAGTTCTCCACGGGCACGACGCCGTGCTGGGCCTCGCCGCGCTCCACGAGGGCGAAGACGTCCGCGACCGTCGCCTCGGGCTTGAGCTCCACGCTCGCCCCGAACGCGCGCCGGGTGGCCTCGTGGGTGAAGGTCGACTCGGGCCCGAGGTAGGCGACCTTGAGGGGGGCTTCGAGCGAGATGGAGGCCGAGATGATCTCCCTGAAGACCGCTTCGAGGCCGGTCTTGGGGAAGTCCCCCTCGCCCAACTCGGCGACGCGGTTCATGACCTTGCGCTCGCGGGAGGGCACGTACGCCGGGAGGCCCTTCGCCAGCTTCACCTCCCCGATCCTACGCGCCAGGCGCGCCCGCTCGTCGAGGAGCCTTACGATCTCCGCGTCGACCGCGTCGATCCCGTCCCTCAGCCCGTCCATCTCGCCGGGCGTCTCGGGCGCGGGCCCCGCATTCCCCTCAGCGAACACGAGCATCCTCCCCGCGGTCCCACATCACGTGCGTGTCGATCGATGCCATGCTAACGGCCTCCCTGAAACGATGGTTTGCGGCTTGGTTTGTTCAGGGGAAGCGACGGCGCATCCGCGCGCAGGGTCGCCTCCCCCGGATAAATCGTCCACCGGCCGTCGTCCTGATCGTCCTACGGGAACGCATGATTCGGTCAAGCTACCAGAAGGCCCAAAGCCTTGTCAAAGCCTAGAGCAGGACGAGCAGCAGCGCGACCACAGCAGCGAGACCGAAACGGTAGTAGGCGAAGGCTCGCAGGGAGTGGTTCGCGATGAATCGAATGAAGAAGCGTATCGCGAGGTACCCGACCACCGCCGAGCAGACGAAGCCGACCGCGAAGAGCAGCGTGTCATAGGCGCTCATCCCCTCCTCGACGACGTCGAGAAGCTGCAAAGAACCCGCCCCCGCGATGATCGGGACGCTCATAAGAAACGAGAAACGCGCCGCCTCCTCGCGCTTGAGGCCCAGAAAGAGCCCCAGGGTGATCGTCGCGCCCGAACGCGAAACCCCGGGCACAAGCGCCGCGGCCTGGGCGAGCCCGATCCCCACGGCCTCCCAAAAAGTGAGCTTGGAGGAGTCGCGCGTCCTCCGCCCGACCGCCTCACCGACGATAAAAAGAATGCCGACGAGCACCAGGTTGAAGACCACGACCCAGGGCGAGCGGACCGCCGTCTCGAAGAAGTCTTCGAGAAAGAAACCGATAAGGGCGGCCGGCACGGTCGATGCCAGAACGAGATACGCGAGCTTCACGTCCGGCTCGGCGATGCTCCTCGTCCTCAGGGACCTGAAGAAGGCGAAGGCCATGCGCAGCAGGTCGCGCCAGAAGTAGGAGACCACCGCCAGCAGGGTCCCGAGGTGCAGGGCAACGTCGAACGAGAGCCCGAACCGTTCCTGGTCGAGACCGAGAAAGTACTGTCCGAGCAACAAATGGCCCGAGCTGGAGACCGGGAGGAACTCCGTCAGCCCCTGCACTATCCCGAGAAATACGGCTTCGATAAACTCCAGCATGCCCGCGACACCCTCGCTCTAGAAATCACCTTGGGACCTCCGCGCCAGCGGAAACAGCCCGCCGCGTACCATAGCACGGTCATTTCTCGAAGTTGTTAAGGGCAGGCAAGCGTACTGCCCGCCCTCGCTTCTTTCGAGGAGATCGGAGCCGCTCTTCAGACGCCGCTGATGCGCTCGAGTGCGGCGTGGTCCTTGATGATGATCCTGCCGCTCTCTATCTCTACGACGCCGCGGCTGCGCATGTCGTTGAGGACCTTTGTCACGGACTCGCGCGTGGAGGCGACCATCGCCGCGAGGTCCTGGTGCGTGAGCCTCAGGTCGATGGTGACGCGACCGTCGGCGTCACGGTCGCCGAACTTGTTCGCGAGGAGGGGCAGGAGGTTCGCCAGACGCGTCTCGGTCTCGCGTGGCAGGAGACACTTGACCAGCTCCTCGTACTGAACCAGCCTGAGCTCCAGAAGCGTCATCATCTTGAGGGCGGCCCGCGGTTCCCGACGGATGGCCCGCTCCATAAAGATCT
>JADDPR010000528.1 GCA_016781775.1 Rubrobacter sp.
CTCAGGAACGCTGCCGCAACCATGCACAACGTCCGGCGTGACGAGAAGGCCCTCGAGCTCGCCCTCTTGGTCGCCCTCGGTGCCCAGCTCGAGCCCCTGCCGAACGGGAGGCCGCTCGGGGCGAGCATGCTGGTGACGGCCCAGGCGGGGCGCGGGAAGAACCACATCGTCGACGCGGCGGTGAAGCCCTTGCCGGAGGAGTTCTACTTCTCCTTCGAGATCGCCAGCGGCCAGAGCCTCTACTACAAGGCCGACGAGGATCCCGGCTTCCTGAAGCACACGTTCGCGTACCCGAACGAGATCGAGGGGGCCGAGCAACTCTGGGAGTTCCTGCGTCCGATGCTCTCGAAGGGGTCGGCGAAGAAGATCGTCACCGCCAAGGACTCAGACGGCAACATGACGACGAGGGAGATCCTCGTCGAGGGTCCGGTCACCATCGCCATCCCCACGATCCGGAACAAGACCGACGAGCAGCTGCAGACGAGGCTCCTCGTCGCCGAGCTTCCCGACTACCCGGGAAGGGTCAAGGAACACTCGGCCGCCCTCTCGGCTCAACTCCTCCCCGACGCGGCCGTCGCCGACCATTCGCACCTGCGGTTTTTGTGGCAGGAGGGGCTCAGACAGCTTACCGATGTTAGGCGCGCGGTCTTCCCCCTCGCCCATCCCGACTTCGCCCTCGACGACGACGGGATCAGCCACGGGGCGAGGCTCTGGGCGAACCTCCTCTCGATCATGGCGACGCATGCATGGTTGGAGCAGAGGAGCCGCCGCCTCCTGGAGCTCGGGGAGGAGAGGCTCGCGGTCGAGGCCACCCCCGACGACTACGAGGCGGCCTACGGCATCTTCAACGCGGTCTGCAAAAGGACCGTCGTCAACCTCTCCGATACCCACCGCAACATCCTGAACGGTCTCCACGAACTGCAGGAGGACAACCCCGACCGGGACGGCTTCCGACAGAGGGAGATCGCGACCGCCGGGGGCGTTTCCCTCGGGGCCGTCTCCAACCACAAGACCTTCCTCGTGACGAGCGCCAAGCTCATCAGGGAGAGCGAGGACGGCCTCGCCCTCGTCGAAGGCGCCGATCCCTCCTGGTGGGAGGTTGGCAAGATGATGGAGGGCCTCCCCACCCCGGCCCAGGTCAGGAGCTGGTGGGAAGAACGAGATCCCGACCCCCCCGAAGGGGGGGAACGACGTGAACACGTGAACACGGAGGGAGAAGGCCGCGATAAACCGCATACCTATGCGGGATCGGGTGTTCACGGCCCGGATGAACACGGCGTGAACACGTTCAGGGAGGGGTCGAACGGCTCCGCGCCTACCGACGGCGTTCATGAACACGTTCATGGGCCGTTCACGGAAGGGATGAACGGCCAAAACGGCGCATCTAAGGGGAATGCCAACGGGAAGGGCGGGGGTGTTCACGCGTTCACCCCGTTCAAGGGAGAACCCGACCCCGACGACGTGAAGAAGGTCGTCGTCGAGATCGGGCGCTCGGGGTCGGGTCCCGCGAAGGCACTCGCCAACTACCTCGATAAACCGAACTCCGAGCGCCTGAAGTACCTAGCCTCCGCCGTCCTGGTGGCCCGGGGCGAGGACTCGGACGGATGGAAGAGGCTCGCAAGCGCCGTGAAGGTCGCAGCCTCCGACCCCGATAACCACCCCCTCGGCTGCGGGTGCGAGGGATGCCTGTGACGGGCCGGAGGTGCCGCGTCGGCTGTGCAACCTGCTCCAAACCCAGGGGGCCGGTCGTGACCACTCACCGAGATGGTTGGCGCTGGGAACCTCCCATGCAATTGCCGACCAGGCGCCGGCGTCCCGGCCTCTCCTACGATGACGAGCGCCAACCGAGGTTGGCAGCGTAAGCACCCGGGAGTTGGGAACCCCGCCTCGGCATGCGGCCCCCGTTTCAAGCCCCCGTGGATCAACCCAGCATCGAATACATACCGCGCCAAAGCTTGACAAATTAAGACAAGAGTGAGAGAATACTCTCAGACGCACAAACGGCCCAACGGGTGAGCCTCCAAGCAAACACCCGAAGGGCCTTGACCAGGAGGAGACGCCCTCATGGCCCAGACTAAGGGTACAGCACCCGAGCACCCATCCACCCGCGAGGCTCGAGGCCTCGCCCTCTACCGCGACCACGGCGACGAGATCCGCTTCGAGCGCGGCGTTTGGCTCGTCCCCTCCCTCTCTGAGGCGACCACCGTCTACGAGGTCCGCCTCGGCACCAGGGGCGCGTCTTGCGAGTGCCGAGACCACGGCTTCAGGCACGTCGACTGCCTCCACATCCACGCCGCTACCATCGCCAAGGCAAAGACCCGCGAGTGCGCCGGCTGCTCCGGTCGGTTCCGTGGTCGGGACCTCGTCGAGGTCGCCCCTGACAGCCTTACGTTCTTCGAGGGCGACGAACTGTGCCGCCCCTGCGCCCGCGCGCACGGCGAGCTCTAACGGCCGGTGACCCGCCCATGCGACAGGACCGGGGACCGCCAGCCCCTCCGCGTTCCGCGCGGAACATCAGACAAGGTATGCACGCGCGCCTCTGCCTTCGGGCGGGGGCGCTTCCACTCGATAGGAGCAACAAGCATGACGATCAAGACGCGCCAGATGGTGCGCGACCTGGACCCGACCAACAAGCACGAGCGGGGCCTGCCCTGCGTCGTCCGCCACCCCGACGCGGGCGGCAGGTGCGTTGGGGAGGAGG
>JADDPR010000281.1 GCA_016781775.1 Rubrobacter sp.
ACATCGCCCCGTTCGTCCAGCTCGATGTAGGGGTTGCAGGCTATGTCCCACAGGTTGCCCTCGACGTCCGCCACGTACCCGCCGTATGCGCCGAAGAACGTTTTCTGAGGGCGCTTGACGATCTCCACTCCCCTGCTTTCGAGCAGGGCGAACAGCTCGTCCACCTCCTCCTCGGTCTGCACGACGTGTGCGAGCGAGAACGGCTTCGAGCCGACGCAGCGGCTTCCACTTGCGCGTCCTGGGCCAGGGCCTCCTTCTCGAAGAAGCTCAGCAGGGTGCCGTTCAGTTGAAAGAACACGATGTCCTTGTTCTCGGCCACGGGCGTCCAGCCGAATTTGTCCACGTAGAAGTCTCGCATGGCGGCGAGGTCGTCCACGCCAAGCGTCATGATGCTGATCCTCTGTTGCATCTTCGAGTCCCTCCCATTCTGCAGTTGCTACGAAACCGATCTTACGAGCGGAAGAGAGATTTCTCACCAACTGAGGATATTCCACCAACCGAGTTGCGTACGTACACCGAAAGATCCCTGACGAGCATGGTAGGGGACTTGCAGGGACGTTCTAGCCGGCGTCGAGCACGTCGGCCATCGAGTAGAGGCCGGGTTTCGCGCCCGCGGCGAACTTCGCGGCTCGCATGGCACCGTCGGCGAAGGTGCGGCGGGAGAGGGCGCGGTGGACGACTTCGACCTCTTCGCCTCCGGAGTAGAAGATCAGGCGGTGCTCGCCGACGACGGCGCCGCCACGGAGGGCGTGGATGCCGATCTCGCCTTCGTTGCGGGGCGCCATGCCCTCGCGTCCGTAGACGGCGACCTCGTCGAGGTCCTGGCCGCGCCCCTCCGCGGCGGCCCGGGCGAGGAAGAGGGCCGTCCCGGAGGGGGCGTCCTTTTTGTTGCGGTGGTGCGTTTCTACGACTTCGAGGTCGTAGCCCCGAAGCTTCGCGGACATCTCCTTGACGACTTCCCGGAGCAGGTTGACCCCGACGCTCATGTTGGGGGCCAGGACGATGGGGACGCTTGCCGCTGCCTCCTCGACGCGGGCGTGATCCCCTGCGGAGAGGCCGGTCGTGCCGATGATGTGCGGCTTGCCGTGGGAGAGGTGCTGTACCGTCGCCTCGGGGGTGGTGAACTCGACGAGGACGTCGGCGTCTTCGGGCGGGTCTTCGGTGGCGCTCACGCCTATCCTGCCCGCGCCGGAGAGCTCGCCGAGGTCGGCGCCGAGCTCGGGGGCGGCGGGCTCGACGGTGCCCCCGGCGAGCTCCAGACCATCAGTTTCGAGGGCGGCGCGGCAGAGCTCGCGACCCATGCGGCCGGCGGCCCCGATTATGGCTACGCGGACGGCCTCCGCCACGCCTTAAAGGACCTCTTCGGGGGTGGGGAGGAGGTGAGGGACCGTGTCCATTACCTCTCGCAGCTTCGCCAGGTTCTCGTCGGCGAGCGGGACCATGGGGAGGCGCATCTCGTCGGAGCAGAGACCGAGCAGGGAGGCAGCGGACTTGACCGGGATGGGGTTCGTCTCCACGAAGAGCGCCCGGAAGAGCGGAAGGAGCTCGTAGTGGAGCTCGCGGCCGCGCTCGAAGTCGCCGTTCAAGAGGGCGCCGACCATCTCGGAGACGGCGGCGGGGGCGACGTTGGAGGCGACGGAGATCACGCCGTTCCCCCCCAGGGCCATGATGGGGAGCGTCAGGGAGTCGTCCCCGGAGAGGATGCAGAACTCCTCGCCGCACAAACGCCTTATGTCGCTCGCCATGTCCATCGAGTGGGTCGCCTCCTTGGTGCCCACGATGTTCGGCACCTCGGCGAGGCGGGCGGTCGTCTCGGCGCTCATGGTGATGCTGGTGCGGCCGGGGATGTTGTACAGGACGAGGGGGAGGCTCGTGTTCTCGGCGATGGCGGCGAAGTGGCGGTAGAGGCCCTCCTGGGTCGGCTTGTTGTAGTAAGGGGTGACCTGGAGGGAGCCGTCGGCTCCGGCTTCTTCGGCCATCTTGGTGTACTTGATCGCCATGTCCGTCGAGTTGGAGCCCGTGCCGGCGATCACGGCGACCCTGCCCGCGGCCACGCGCACGACGGTCTCGATGACGAGCTTATCCTCCGCCTCCGAGAGGGCGGGGGTCTCGGCGGTGGTGCCGCAGGGGACGAGACCGCTCACGCCGCCCTTGATCTGGAACTCGACCAGCCCCTCGAGGGCCTCGACGTCGACCTCCCCGTTCTTGAACGGCGTAATAAGGGCCGTGAACGCGCCGCTAAACATCTCTCTCCTCCATCTCTTCGAGCTCGAAATCCTCGTGCAGGATGCGGACCGCCTCCTCCACCCTTCCTGCGGGGACCACGCACGTTACCTGTATCTCCGAGGTAGAGACCATCCTTATGGGTATGCCCGCCTTCCCCAGGGAAGCGAACATCCGCGCGGCATACCCCGGCCGGTTCAGCATCCCCGTCCCCACGGCGCTGATCTTGCCGAGGTCCTCCTCGCCCTCTACCTCGCCGCCTAGAGAGCCGGCGACCTCACCGGCGAGCTTCAGGGCCTTCTCGTAGTCGCCGCGGCCGACGGTGAAGGCGACGTCCGAGGCGCCTTCTTTGGGGGCGCTCTCGACGATGACGTCGACGGAGACGCCGCCCTCTGCCAGAGGCGTGAAGATACGGCTCATGGTGCCGGGGCCGGTCCGGATGCCGCTCAGGGTTATGCGCGAGACGTCGAGGTCGTGAACGATGCCTGCAAGGGTCTCGCGGGTCTCCAGACGCTCCATCTTCTTGCCCTCCCTGATGATCGTGCCCGGCTCCTCGGAGAAGGAGCTTCTTACGTGTATCTCCACGCCGTACAGTGCCCCGAGCTCGACGGCCCTCGGGTGCATGACCTTGGCTCCGCGCCAGGCCATCTCGGCCATCTCCTCGGACGAGATGATCGGGATGCGCCGCGCGCCGGGCACCACGCGCGGGTCGGCGGTGTAGATGCCGTCCACGTCGGTGTAGATCTCGCAGCGCTCCGCTCCGAGCGCCGCCGCGAGCGCCACGGCCGTCGTGTCCGAGCCGCCGCGTCCCAGCGTCATTATGTCCCCCAGAGCGTTCTCCCCCTGGAAGCCGGCGACGATCGCGACCTGCCCCTCGTCGAGCAGGCCGCGCAGCCGGTCGGGGCGTATTTCGGAGATAACGCCCGATCCGTAGCGCCCGGTGGTCTTCATCCCGGCCTGTGGCCCCGTGAGCGAGGTCGCCGCGACGCCCCGGTCGTGCAGCGCCATCGCGAGGAGTGCCACGGACTGGAGCTCGCCCGTCGAGAGAAGCTGGTCGATCTCGCGCGGCGACGGTTCCCGACTGACCTCGCCCGCGAGCCGAAGCAGCCGGTCGGTGGTCTTCCCCATCGCCGAGACGGTCACGACGAGGCTGCTACCCGCATCGTGAGCCTTTTTGATTCTCTCCGCTACCGCTTTTATATGCTCGGCCGTCGCAACCGAGCTTCCGCCGTACTTCTGGACGACGATGCCCAAGGGCGCCACCTCCAATCTCGCCATAGCCTAGCGCATAGAGACGCCGTTGGCGACGGCCCGAAGCGCCTCGACTATCGAGCTCCGCGTTCCCGAGTCGGAACACCGGCGGGGAACGTGGACGTGAGGGCAGACTTCGAGGGCGAGGAGAGACAGAAACACGCTCATCGACCCGGCGCCCCCGCCGAAGGACGACGGGGGCGCGGGCGACGCTGTGCCCTGTTCGATCCCCTACGGGAGCGGCATGCCGCCGGTGACGCCGAGGGTCTCGCCGTTGACGTAGCTCGACTCCTGAGAGGCGAGGAAGACGTAGGCGGGGGCGAGCTCGGCGGGCTGGGCGGGGCGACCCATCGGGTTCGTGCCGCCAAACTGGGAGACCGTCTCCCCGGGCATGGAGGCCGGGATTATGGGGGTCCAGACCGGGCCGGGGGCGACGGAGTTGGCGCGCAGGCCGTACTGGATGACCTCCATCGCGAGGCCCTTGGTGAAGGTGATGATCGCGCCCTTGGTGGAGGAGTAGGGCAGGAGGGTGGGGGAGGGCTGGTAGGCCTGGATGGAGCACGTGTTGATTATGCTGCCACCGGGACGCATGTGCGGGATCGCCGCCTTGGAGAGCCAGAACATCGCGTAGATGTTGGTCTTGAAGGTGCGGTCCAGAAGCTCGGTCGAGACGTCGGCGATGCCGTTCACCGTCATCTGGTGGGCGGCGTTGTTGACGAGGATGTCGATCTGCCCGAACTCCTCGACGGCCCTGCTGACGATGCTGTTGCAGACGGCCTCGTCGGTGATGTCGCCGGGGACCTTGACGGCCTTTCTGCCAGCTTCCTCAACAAACTGCGCCGCCTCCTGTGCGTCGGCCCCCTCTTCCTCCTCCGAGAGGTAAGAGATCAGGACGTCCGCCCCTTCGCGGGCGAACGCGAGCGCCACGGCCTTGCCGATCCCGGAGTCGCCGCCGGTGATGATCGCCTTCTTGCCGGTCAACCTGCCGGAGCCCCGGTAGGTCTCCTCGCCGTGATCCGGCTTCGGCTGCATCTCTTGTTCGGCGCCGGGATGCTCGCTCATCTGGTCCTGCTCGGGGTACTGCGGCTGCGGGTACTGCGTCGTCGGGTCCTGCTGGGTGTACTGATCCGACACGATCTCTCCTTTGTCGCCTGCGAAAAGGCCAGCACGATGGCCGCGTGAGTCTTCGTTCCCCTCGGGCCGCGCCGTCCGAAACCCCCTTGCCCGCTGCCCCGGCCGCACAAACCGGCCCGGAGTGTGTAGGCCGGATGGTCAGATCCTTGCAACGTGCCGCCAGGGGAACGGCGCTCCGCCAACGGGGTTAGAATGCCTTTGTAGGAGTATCCCGGACGTTTTCGGGGTAATCGAACGACAAACGGCTCGCCCACGACGGGCGTGGAGGTGCGAGATGAGCGACGAGCAGACGCGGCAAGGGGCTGTCGAGGGCAACGGCACGAGCGACGGGCAGGCGTGGCAAGGGATCTTCGAGGGGTACGACGATGGGGAGCAGCCCCTTCAGTCGTACACTGTCCTCGCGGGCGTCTTCAACCTGATCTTCGCCGTCTTCCTTCTGCTTACCAAGGGGACCGGAAAAAGGTTGCCGGAGCGCATAGCGACGGGGGACATCGTGCTGCTCGGGGTCGCGACGCACAAGATGAGCACCCTCATAGCCAACGACGCCGTGACCAGCTTCATCCGCGCCCCGTTCACCGAGCTTCAGGAGAAGGAGAGCCCGAAGAGCGTCGACGAGGAGCCCCGGGGTACGGGCTTCCGGCGTTCCATCGGGGAGCTCGTCACCTGCAAGTTCTGCATGGGGCAGTGGATCGCCTCGTTCTTTACGTACGGCCTGGTCTTCGCCCCGGCCGTCACGCGCCTCGTCGCGAGCATCTTCGCCATCGTCACGATCTCCGACCACCTCCACCAGACATACAAGGCCCTCACGAAGAGGGCGTAAGGGATCCCGTTGACGGACGAAGTCGTAGTCGTAACCGGGGCCTCGGCCGGGGTCGGACGCGCCACCGCCCGAGCCTTTGCGGCGCGCGGCGCGAGCGTTGCCCTGCTCGCGCGCGGCACCGACGGCCTCGAGGGCGCCAAGGAGGACGTCGAGGCGCTCGGCGGTCGGGTGCTCGTCCTGCCCGTGGACGTCGCCGATGCGGGGGCGGTCGAGAGGGCGGCAGCGCGCGTCGAGGAAGAGCTCGGACCTATAGACATCTGGGTCAACAACGCGATGACGGTCGTCTTCGCGCCCGTTAAGGAGACCACGGCCGAGGAGTTTCGCAGGGCGACCGAGGTGACCTACCTCGGATACGTGCACGGCACGATGGCGGCCTTGAAGAGGATGCTACCGCGCGATCGCGGCACGATCGTCCAGGTCGGCTCGACGCTCTCCTACCGGGCGATCCCCTTGCAGGCTTCGTACTGCGGGGCGAAGTTCGCCATCAGGGGCTTCACGGATTCCTTGCGCGCCGAGCTCAAGCACGACGGCAGCAGGGTCCACGTTACGATGGTGCAGCTTCCGGCCCTCAACACCCCGCAGTTCGGGTGGTCGAGGACTAAGCTCCCCCGCCACCCGCAGCCGGTACCCCCGATCTACCAGCCCGAGGTCGCTGCCGAAGCGATCTACTGGGCCGCGCACCAGAAGCGGCGCGAGGTGTACGTGGGCGCGTCTTCCGTAATGACGATCCTCGGCAATAAGGTCGCGCCGTGGGCGGCGGACCTCTACCTCGCCTTGACGGGCTACGAGGGGCAGCAGACGGAGGACCCCGTCGGCCCCGACCGCCCCGACAACCTCTTCGAGCCCGTCCCCGGCGACCACGGCGCTCACGGGGTCTTCGACGAGCAGGCGCACGAGAAGAGCTCTCAGTTCTGGGCAACAAAGAACCGGCGTTGGCTCGCGCTGGCGGGGGTGGGCTTGGCGGGGGCGGGTCTTGCGGCGTTGAGGAGGTAGAAGTGGGGCCGGAGGAGCTCAGCGAGCAGCTGCGCGAAGGCTCGGGAGAGTTCCTGGAGCGCCGGCGGAAGATAGCGCGCCTCGCGCTTCTGGCGGCGGGGTCGATGGGCGTGATCTCGCTCTACCAACTCGGCGTCATAAAGCACCTTCCCGACCCGCCCCTCCCTGGCTTCGACTCGGACAGGGTCGACGCCTCCGAGGAGGCCTACTCCATGTTCCAGATGCCCGACGGCCCCATCGGTCTCGGCAGCTACGCGGCTACTCTGGGCCTCGCGGCGATGGGCGGTAAGGACCGTGCTGAAGAACACCCCTTCATCCCCCTCGCTCTCGCCGCCAAGGTCGCCTTCGATGCCCTGCAGGCCGGCAAGCTGACGGTCGACCAGATCACCAAACACCGTGCCCTGTGCTCCTACTGCCTCGTCGCCGCCGGAGCGACCTTCGCCACCGTCCCGCTCGTCCTCCCCGAGGCCCGCGCCGCCCTCCGTGCCCTGCGGGGCGGCTAGAAAGGGAAGGTAATTGGACCGGAACCCTTCCATAGGGAATTACGGCCTCGTCTCCGACTGCCAGACGGCGGCGCTCGTCGGTAGGGACGGCTCGGTGGATTGGTACTGCCCGCCCCGCTTCGACGCCCCCTCGGTCTTCGCCCGCCTCCTCGACGAGAGGGGCGGCCACTGGTCTATCCGCCCCGTGGGAGACTTCGAGTCTGAACGCGCCTACCTCGAAGGTGGGATGGTCCTGCGCACGGAGTTCCGCGCCGACGGCGGGAGGGTCGCCCTCACCGACGCGCTCGCGCTCGAGGAGGGCGCGCGGGGGCACGCAATCGGACAACGTTCCCCGCACGTTCTACTTCGCCGCGTCGAGGGCCTGGGGGGCGAGGTCGAGTTGGAGGTCGAGTTCGTCCCGCGCCTGGAGTACGGCCTCACGGAGCCGCTCCTGCGCGCGTCGGAAGACGGGACGAGGATCGTGGCTCGCGCCGGCCCGACGGAGCTTCACCGCTTCGTCGGCTGTCCCCTGAAGGCCGCGAGGACGGAGGCCCGGGCCCGCTTCGTCTTGCGGGCTGGAGAGCACGTCGATTTCGCCCTCGTCTACCGGCGGGCGGGCGGGGAGATCGGGGAGCCGCTCGCGCCGCAGGTGGGGGCGGCCCTGGATAATGCCCGCGAAGGGTGGGCGTCGTGGTCCGGGATGCACAGGGGCTACGAGGGGCCGTACGCGAGGGAGGTGCATCGTAGCGCCCTCGTCCTGCAGGCGCTGACCTACGTGCCGAGCGGGGGCATAGTCGCCGCCCCGACGACCTCGTTGCCGGCGGTGCTGGGCGGCGAGGACAATTGGGACTACCGCTACGCCTGGCTGCGCGACCTGAGCCTCGTCTTGCGGGCTTTGTGGGTTGCGGCCTGTCCCGACGAAGCGGAGTGGTTCTTTTGCTGGATAGATCGCGCGGGGGGCGGATGTCCGAGCGGGCAACTCCAGATCATGTACGGCGTCGAAGGGGAACGCGACCTGACCGAACATTTCCTCCACCACCTGAGCGGCTTCCGTGGCAACGGACCCGTGCGGGTCGGTAACGACGCCTGGACCCAGAGACAGTTCGACGTCTACGGGGAGGTGCTCGACGCCGCCTACTTGCTCCGGGACCAACTCGGCGAAGAGTTCGACCCGTCGACGGCCCGCCTGCTCCGGGCGCTCGCCGACGGGGCCGCCGGGCACTGGCGGGAGCCGGACTCGGGGATGTGGGAGGCGCGGGACAAGGAGCGCCACTACCTCTCATCGAAGCTGATGTGCTGGGTGACCCTCGACCGGGCCGTGGAGCTCGCCCCGCGCCTGGGGGACGACTCCGACGTGGGATTCTGGAAGGAGGCGGGCGAGGAGATCCGGCGGACCATCCTGGAGGAGGGCTGGAACGAGGCGGTTGGCGCCTACACGGGCGCGTTCGGCTCGGACCGGCTCGACGCCTCCGTCCTCCTGATGCCCCTGGTCGGCTTCCTGCCCGCCGAGGACGAACGCATGGAAGCCACGATCCGCAAGGTAGAAGCCGAGCTGGCCCCCGACGGCGTCGTCCACCGCTGGGCCGGGGACGAGAACGGCTTCCTCCTCTGCACCTACTGGCTCGTCGAGTGCCTCGCCCGCTGCGACAGGACGGAAGACGCCGTCGAGCTCTTCGAGAGGACCACCGCCTGCGCCAACGACCTCGGGCTACTCGCTGAGCAGGCCGATCCTCGAACCGGAGAGCTCTGGGGCAACTTCCCCCAGGCCTTCTCCCACGTCGGCCTCGTCAACGCCGCCTGGTGCCTCTCGTGGGCCGGTGTCGAGTAATCGGGCTGCTTCGCCTGGCCGATTGCGCCCGGGGCCTGTCCGACGGTCGCCGCTTGCGTGCGGGTTTCTCCTCATCGAGCGACCGCGGTGCGGGAAGGGCGGCGCTCAGGCGACGACCTTCGCCTCCACGCTGCCCAGCCCCTCCGCCGTCACGCGTATGCTGTCGCCGGGCCGAACCGGGATCAGGCTCAGCGGCGTCCCCGTCAGGAGGAGCTGCCGCGGGCGCAGGGCGAGACCGTACGCCGCCAGGTGCCGTCTCAGCCACTTCACCGACCCCGCCGGACCGCCAGGTACGCCCGACATGGGCCCCTCCTCGACCGTCTCGCCGTTGATCTCGACCCGCAGCGTGCCTGCCGGGGGCTCGTCGCCGCGCCACCGCACGCCTTCCGCGGCGGGGAGCACCACGCCAGCGTGCAGGCCGTTGTTGGCGATCAGCTCCTGCAGGTTCGGGGTCCTGGATCGGAAGACGTAGTTGTGCAGCTCGATGATGGGGAAGATACTCGCTATCTCGGCGTCTTCCCCGAGCCGGACGGCCAGCTCTCCCTCGATGGCGGGGTTCGCGTACGAGGCGTGGGAGAGCTCCACCCCGGAAGGATAGAGCTCGGTTTCGTACAAAAACCCGCGGATCGGCCCGTCCATGCCGAACTGCTCGCGGACGTTCGGGCCGGTGCAGCCGACCTTGTAGCCGGCCACCGGCTCGCCCTCCTCGACGCGCAATCGGGCTACCTCGGCCTGGACGGCATAGGCGTCGTCGAGGCCGAGGCGGGGATGATCTTCTTCGGCGAAGAAGGTCCCGGGCGTGCGGGCCCGGTAGTCGGCCAGTTGCCGGGCGGCGAGCCCACGCACAGAGAGATCCATCCCTTTACCCCCGTCACGCCTTCTCTTAGGCTCCCACGAGCCCGGTCGGCTGCCCGATCGTCCCTCCCGGTGCCACCCGAGCTTCGAAGCGCCATCCTACCCGAAGGCCGCGGCGAACACCCGACGATAGGATAACGAGGCGGAACGATCCACCAGACATACCCTAGGAGGTCGTCGCTTCTCCTGAGATCTCGTCGAGGGTCCGCCCCATCGTCTCCTCGCCGAGGATCAGCACGTCGAGGGCGATGACGAGCAGAACGGCGGCGAAGACGACGAAGACGGCCCCAGGCCCCAAGGTCCCACCGTCGAGTATGAGGCCGACGAGGTACGGACCCACGATGCCGCCGACGCGCCCGATGCCCGCCGCCCATCCCGCCCCCGAGCCGCGTGCGTCGGTCGGGTAGAGTTCGGGGGTGTAGCCGTAGAGCACCCCCACGCGCCGAGGTTGAAGAACGAGACGAGCGAGCCCCACAGGACGAGCTCGGCCCCCGAGGCGTCCGCCCCGAGGCCCCTGAGCCCGAAGGCGAGGGCGGCGGCCGCGCTCCCGAGCAGGTAGGTGACGAGCGTCGCCTTGCGGCCCCACCGCTCGACGAGGTACGCGGCGCTGAAGTAGCCCGGAATCTGCGCGAGCGTTATGAGCAGCACGAACTCGAACGAGCGCACGAGCCCGTACCCGGCCGAGGTGGCGAGAATCTGCGGCAGCCACGTAAAGATACCGTAGTACGAGAAGACCATCCCGAACCACAGCACCCACAGCACCGCCGTCCGCCGGGCATACGGCGCCGACCACAAGAGCCCGAGCCCCGTGCCGCCCCCGGAGGCGGAGGACGCATCGTGCCGCGCCTCGTCCGTCCCGTCGTACTCGATCCCGGGAGTAGCCGCGGCCTTTCGTGCCTCGTAGTGGCGGCCCTTGCGGAGGAGATAGCGAGGGGATTCGGGGAGGCGGCGCCTGAGGACGAGGGCGTAGAGGGCCGGGAGGGCGCCGATAAGGAAGGCGACGCGCCAGCCGTACTCGAGGATCACGAGGTAGCCGATGACGGCCGCCAGGATCCAACCGTACGCCCAGAAGCTCTCCAGCAACACGAGCATCCGCCCGCACTTTTTCGCCGGCGCCACCTCCGCGACGAGCGTGCTCGCCACCGGCAGCTCACCCCGAGCCCTAATCCCGTAACGAATCGCAACACGAGCAGCGCCCCGTACCCCCAGGCGAGCGCCGTAAGCCCCGTCGCAATCGAGTACACGAGAAGCGTCACGATCAAGATCGCCCGCCGCCCGTATCTGTCGGCGAGCACCCCCGAGGCCGCCGCCCCTACGAACATCCCGAACAACCCGATGCTTATAACCGCCCCGACCTGCCCCTGCGTGAGCCCCCACTCCCCCGCAAGCGCCACCAGCACGAACGACAGCAACCCGATGTCCATAGCGTCGAACATCCACCCGGGCCCCGCCAGCAATGTTACTCGCCGGTGACCCGCCCCGACGGGCTGCGCGTCCAACCGCTCCTCTAAACCCAGCGAATCCCGCACCGCCCGCCCCCTGACCCTATCTCCGACTCAAACCGCCGACATCCGAGGGGGCTTGTAACTCTCGCCCCTCCGCTTGCTACACGGACTGTTGCAATATAGGCTGATTGTAACAAATATAATTATAGCGTATCACGCTCGGACAAGCGGAAG
>JADDPR010000386.1 GCA_016781775.1 Rubrobacter sp.
CGTCGAGGAGTTCGACTACCCGGAACGCGACCGGGTGGAGATTGTCAAGGGAGACATCCGGGATAAGGCGGCCCTCGACCGGGCGATGGAGGGGGTGGACTTCGTCGTGCACACCGCCGCCGCCCTGCCACTCTACTCCCCGGAGGACATCCACACCACGGACGTCGAGGGGACGAGGAACGTGCTGGAGACGGCGAAGCGGCACGGGGTGAAGCGCGTCGTGCACATCTCGTCGACCGCCGTCTACGGCATCCCCGACCACCACCCGCTCTACGAAGACGACAAGCTCGAGGGCGTAGGGCCTTACGGACAGGCCAAGATCCAGGCCGAGATGGTCTGCCTCGAGTACCGCGCCCGCGGCCTGGTCGTGCCGATCATCCGTCCCAAATCGTTTATCGGGCCGGAGCGGCTCGGGGTCTTCGCGCTGCTCTACGACTGGGCGCACACCGGGCACAACTTCCCGATGATCGGCAGCGGCAACAACCGCTACCAGCTTCTCGACGTCGAAGATCTGTGCGAGGCTATCCACCTCACCCTCACCCTCCCCGAGGAGCGGGTCAACGATACGTTCAACATCGGGGCCGAGGAGTTCGCGACGATGAAGGAGGACTACCAGGTAGTCCTCGACCATGCCGGCCACGGCAAGAAGATCGTCGGCTTCCCGGCCGCACCGGCGATCTGGGGCCTCAGGGTCCTCGACAAGCTCAAGGTCTCCCCGCTGTACAAGTGGGTCTACGAAACGGCCTCGAAGGACTCCTTCGTCTCCATCGACAAGGCGAAGAGGCAGCTCGGTTACGCGCCGAAGTATTCCAACAAGGACGCCCTGCTCAGAAACTTCCGGTGGTACCTGGAGAACCTGGATCGGTTCCAGAATGCCTCCGGCGTCTCCCACAGGGTGCCATGGAAGCAGGGCGCGATCGGATTCCTCAAGAAGGTCTTCTAGGGGACGAGGGGGCCAAAGGCCCCCTCGCTTCGCATCCTATTGAAGGCGGTAGTAACTGCGGACCTGGGCTTCCAGCTCGGGGGTCATTTCGGCCCCTGAGCTGAGGGACGGGGCGTTCTTTACCGTGTCCCTGTGGGTCGACGCCGTTATGGTGCTGCTGTTGTTGTCGACCGCGCAGATGTCGAGCGGGAGCACGGTGGAGCTCGTCCCCGGGAGCAAGCCCGCGAGCCCGCCGCTCACCGCTACGTACTCCCGCTGATCCACCTCGTTCACGTAGGTAGTGTCGACGGAGCCGATCTTCTCCCCGTCCGCGTCGACCACGTCGTACCGGGCGTACCTGTCCCCCAGCTTTCTGAAACCGCCGGTACTGTCCATAGCACTCATCCTGCACCTTTCCCTTGCCACGCCGTTCTCACGTCACGAGCAGCCGTACCCCGAGGAAACTAGGCCGAAACAGCACAATGTGTGCCACCGGTACGAACGAGAAATGCCCCAACGATACGTTCTTATAGAAGGGCGCCTACATTATTTTGCGTGTTTTTCAGAAAATTTATGCCAGAAACGCTTTCAAGTTGATCCAAGGGCCGGACAAGTACCGTAAACTGGAATGAAGACGGGTCGGACATAGCTGTGCGTTTTATCGCTCTTCAGCTGCTTTCACGTCAAATAAAGCGACCGACCCGTCTCCCTTTCTTACGACTAAAGCAATTCCGTATTGGTTACAGCCCTAGTGTCTTCGCGGCTTTTAGTCTCTCGTTTGGGAGAGCGAGAGGAATCGCGCTTCGGCGTGTCGTCGGCGGTGGGGATCAGATCCGGCCCTGCGCCGCCAGGCCGTTGCGTCGCCTCCTTATGCTCCGGAGCGCCAGCACGACCACCGTTCGGCCCGGGGCGTAAAGTAGATACACGATGCCCAGCATATGAAGGAAGGATAAACGCTTGCAGGCCCAGCCATGCCGACCGAGTCCCGGCCGTCGAGCACCAGCGAGAACTCCCCGGCCAGGAGCGTCAGGGAATGCCAGGCGACGCCCATCGCGGCGGGGAGCGCGTAACCAGGAAGTAAAGGAGCAGGCGAGGATGGGGACGGTCGTCGCGGTGTACAGGCAGGCCCCGAGGCCCGCCAACGCCGACCCCGAAGAGCAGGAAGCGTTCAAAAAAGCTCCCCGAACGGCTGAAGGAGGTGTAGGAGGATCACCCGGGGGCAGAGGTGGAGTTGTGGCCGAGGACGAGATGTGCGTGGGGCTCAAGCCGGTTTTGCGTAGGGCGTGGGCGCCGAAAGGGCGAAGGCCCGTGGCAAAGGGCGAAGGCGCTACGAGTGGGTGTACGTCTACGGCTTCGTCCGGCCGCGAATTGGGGAGGCCTTCTGGCTGCTAATGCCGACCGTCAACGCCGAGGCGTTCTCCCTGGTGCTTGGGCGCTTCGCCAAGTGGGTCGGCCCCGGCCAGGATAAGCGGGTTCTGCTGGTCGTGGGCCGGGCCGGCTGGCGCGTGGCCGGGGATCTGCGGATACCCGAGGGGCTCGACCTTAAGTTCCTGCCGGCCCGCTCGCCGGAACTGCAGCCGGTAGAGAGGCTGCGGCCTTTGGTCAACGAAAGGATCGCCAACCGCCCCTCGGGGACCTCGGCGAGCTGGAGGTGGCGCTGGTGGCGCGATGCCTGGCGCTCTCCGAGCGTCTCGACCTGCGGAGGGGGCACAGCCGCTGCCGCTGGTGGCCGGACGCCGCATGAGGCCTCGGACGCAG
>JADDPR010000556.1 GCA_016781775.1 Rubrobacter sp.
GAGCATAATCTGCCTACCACCGAAGCCGGTTGGTAAAGAGGAGCGCCGAAGCTTCCTGGTCGGGGAGGGGTTTGGCGAAGTGGTACCCCTGTGCCAGGTCGCACCCGATGTTTTGCAGCAGCTCGAGTTGCTCCTGCGTCTCCACACCCTCGGCCACGACCTTCAGACCAAGGGCGTGGGCGAGGTCTATGATCCCCGAGACCAGCACCGCGTCACCGGGGTTCTCCCCGAGGCCGTCCACGAAGGAGCGGTCGACCTTCAGGTAGTCGACGGGGAAGCGCCTGAGGTAGGACAGCGAGGAGTAGCCCGTCCCGAAGTCGTCTATCGCGATCCTGACCCCGAGGGCCTTCAGCTCCCCAAGCGTGCCGATCGTCGAGCGCGCGTCGTTCATCACGACGCTTTCGGTGATCTCCAGGACCAGGCAGCCTGGCTCCAGGCCGGTCTCCCGCAGCACCCGGGCGACGTCCCGGACGAGGTCGGGGTGCTCGAACTGCCTCGCCGAGAGGTTGACGCTCATAAAGTGAAGGGGGCTGTTCGGGCGGAGATCCCGCCATGCCCTGGCCTGGCGGCACGCCTCTTCGAGGACCCACCGCCCCATCGGCACGATCAGCCCCGTCTCCTCGGCCACAGGGATGAAGCGGGCCGGGGAGACTAACCCTTGCTCGGGGTGCTCCCAGCGCACCAGCGCCTCGAAGCCGACGATCCCGCCGGTCTCCACGGAGACCTCAGGCTGATGGTGGACCCGGAACTCCCCGCGCTCGACGGCCCTTCTCAGGTCGGTGCCCATCCTCAACCGCCCGAGCGCGAGATCGTCCATGCGGGGGTTGAAAACCTCGTGGTGGGCCTTGCCCTTCCTCTTCGCCTCGTACATCGCCACGTCCGCCCGCCGCAGCAGGTCATTCGGCATACCCTCGTGCCGGTCCTCGCCGGCGTCGCCGAGGGCTACCCCGATGCTAGCCGAGACGAAGACCTCGTCGTGTTCCCCGAGCGGGAAGGGCCCCCTTAACGAGTCCGCGACCCTCTCGGCGACCCCGGTCGCGTCTCCCCTGCCCCGGACGTCTTCCAAGAGTACGACGAACTCGTCCCCGCCGAGGCGCGCAAGGGTGTCGCCGGGCCGCAGGCAGTCCCCTAGCCTTTCGGCGACCGCGACGAGCAGCCGATCGCCGGTCTCGTGGCCCAGGGAGTCGTTGACGAACTTGAAGTCGTCGAGATCATGAACAGGACCGCCACGCACCCCCCACGCCGATTCGCGCGCTCCATGGCGTGCGTAAGGCGGTCGAGGAGGAGGGCGCGGTTGGGGAGTCCGGTCAAGGGGTCGTGCAGCGCCTGGTGCGTCAGCCTCCCCTCCAAGAGCTTGCGCTCGGTAACGTCGCGGGAGTTGACGACGACGCCCCCCACGCTCGGCTCGTCGAAGAGGTTGGCGCCGCTGGATTCGAGGTGGCGCCAGGAGCCGTCCGCGTGGCGGAAGCGGTACTCCATGAACGGTTCGGTTTCGTTGCCTCCGGAGAGCTTGTCGAATGCCCTCAGCACCCGCGGGGTGTCATCGGGGTGAACCAGGTCGAAGACGTTTCGCCCGACGAGCTCATCTGTCTCATAGCCCAGCATCCGCTCTATGGCCGGGCTCTCGTAGAGGACGGTGCCGTCGGCCCCGAGCACGCTGATCAGGTCCGAGGCGTTCTGGACCAGAGAGCGAAACCGCTCCTCGCTCTTGCGCAGCTTCTCCTCGGCCTTCTTGCGCTCCGTGATATCGCGCGTCACCTTCGAGAACCCTTGCAGGTTCCCTTCCTCGTCCCTCAGGGCCGTGATGACGACGTTGGCCCAGAAACGCGAGCCGTCCCTGCGCACCCGCCAGCCCTCGTCCTCGGCCCGGCCTTCGGCCAGGACCACCTTGAGCTCTCGCTCGGGCTTGCCCCGCCGCGCGTCTTCTTGCGGGTAGAAGCGCGAGAAGTGCTCGCCGATGATCTCTTCGGGCTCGTAGCCCTTTATGCGACGCGCCCCCTCGTTCCAGCTGGCGACGAACCCTGCGGGGTCGAGCATGAAGATGGCGTAGTCCTTCACGCCCTCCACCACGAGCCGGAGACTCTCTTCGCTCTTGCGCAGTTGCTCCTCGGCCTTCTTACGCTCGGTGACGTCGCGCCAGGTGACGACGATCCCCCCTACGCTCGGCTCGTCGAGCAGGTTGTTGCCGATCCCCTCGACGCAGCGCCAGGAGCCGTCTGCGCGTCGCATGCGCAGCTCCATAACGGGCTTCACGCCCGGTGTCTTGTTGCCCTCGACGTGGAGGGCCCTCACTCGCTCCATGTCGTCGGGGTGCACTAGGCCGAAAGCGTTCGTGCCCACAAGGTCCTCGGGGGCGTATCCCCAGACCCGGCGGACGGACGGGCTCACGTACGCGATGGTACCGTCGCCCGTCATGAGCACGACGACGTCCGAGGCGTTCTGGATGAGCGATCGGAAGCGCTCCTCGCTCTCGCGAAGCGCCTCCTCGGTACTCTTGCGCTCGGCGACGTCGTCGAAGGTGACCACGGCACCCATTAGCTCTCCGCCCTCGACGACCGGATTGCTCACGTACTCGACCGGGAAGCTCGTCCCGTCCTTGCGCCAGTAGACCTCTGCGTCGGAGCGGTGGGCCCTACCGTCGCGCAGTGCCAAGTAGTTAGGGCATT
>JADDPR010000123.1 GCA_016781775.1 Rubrobacter sp.
AGTACTATAGGTAGAAGATCCGAGGGGATCGGACCGTCGCAAGGGGGCGGGCCACGTCTCGTATGTCGGCGTGGCGGTCTTCTTCGGGGAATTGCGGGACGGAGATCTTTTGCCGAGACGGAGGGTGGGGAGAGGTGAACTCCGGCACCGGGAAGGGGGCTGAAGCCTGATGGAACATGGGCTGCGCGAGGAGCACGCTTTAACCCTGGACAAGATGCGTATCCGGATACGAAGCGGGGAGTACGCGGGGCCGACGAGCGGCGTCGCTCGCGGGCACGTACAGGCGAACCTCGTGGTCCTGCCCGAGGACTACGCTTTCGACTTCCTGAGGTTCTGCGTGAGGAACCCGAAGCCCTGCCCGATCCTGGAGGTCACGGACGCGGGGTCCCCGGAGCCGGCGGTCATGGCCCCCGGCGCGGACCTACGGACGGACCTTCCGAAGTACCGCATCTACGAGAAGGGGCGACTTGTGGACGAGCCCACGGACATCCGGTCGTACTGGCGGGATGATCTGTGTGTTTCTTGATAGGTTGCAGCTTCACGTTCGAGACGGCGCTGCTCGCCGCGGGCCTCCGGATAGCGCACCTGGAAGAGGGCCGGAACGTTCCGATGTACGTGACGAACCGGGAATGCGTCCCGTCGGGGCCTTTCGCCGGGCCGATGGTCGTTAGCATGCGGCCCTACCGGGCGGATGAGATTCCCCTGGTCGTGGCGATCTCGGGCCGGTACCCCACGATGCACGGGGCGCCGGTGCATATCGGAGCCCCGGATGCTCTGGGAGTAAGGGACCTGCAGAACCCGGAGTTCGGGGAACCCGTTGCGGTCGCGGAGGATCAAATGCCCGTGTTCTGGGCCTGCGGCGTAACCCCGCAGGCGGTGGCCATGGATATCGGGCCTCCCCTGATGATCACGCACAGCCCCGGGCACATGTTCGTTACCGACCGCTTGGATGCGGAGCACGAGGTTTGAACGTTCTTCCGTTGCTTGCGCGTCTCCCAAGCGTGATCGAAGCGTCGGACGTCCGGCGTTCTCCTTCGGGCGAGGTTCGCGGCTCGGCATCCTGCGGCGGAGCATTCAGACGTGCGGACGGTTCAAGTTCGGACGCCCGGACATTGCCGCGGTTAAGACACATGCTATTTCGACGCTGGGTGTTCCGACTCTCCGGAGGAGTTGGACATGGGGAGGAAAAGGGGGAAAGCGCATGATCAAGAGGCTAAGGAATATGGGGCCGGGTCTCCTGGTCGCGGCGGCGTTCATAGGGCCTGGGACGGTGACGACGGCGAGCGTGGTGGGGGCTAGTACCGGGTACGCCCTTTTGTGGGCGCTGGTGTTCTCGATCTTCGCCACGATAATTTTGCAGGAGATGTCCGCAAGGCTCGGCGTGGTGAGCCGGGAGGGCCTCGGGGAAGCGCTCCGGACCACGTTCGACAATCCCCTCTTCAAGGTCGTGGCCGTGCTACTCGTCGTCGCCGCCATAGCGTTCGGGAACGCGGCGTTCGAGACGGGGAACATCATAGGTGCCTCCCTGGGGCTTCAGGCCATACTCGGCCTCTCCACGCAGGTCTGGGCGGTCATTATCGGGATCGGTGCGTTCGCGCTCCTGGCCTCAGGAGCGTACAGGGTCATAGAGCGGGCGTTGGTGGCGCTGGTCATCGTCATGAGCATCGTGTTCCTGGTAACGGCGATCATGGTCCGTCCGAACGTGGGGGACTTCTTGGGGGGCGTGTTCACACCGAGCATCCCCCCCGGGTCCCTGGTCACGGTCATCGCCCTCATCGGAACGACCGTGGTGCCCTACAACCTGTTCCTGCACGCAAGCTCCGTGCAGGAGAAGTGGCCCGAGTCCGTGCCGACGCGCCAGGCTCTCGCGGAGTCCCGCACGGACACCATCCTCGCCATAATTCTCGGGGGTTTGATCACCCTGGCCATCGTGTCGACGGCGGCGGCGGCGTTCTTCGGCAGCGGCGCGCAGATAGAGAGCGCCGGCCAGATGGCCGAGCAACTCGAGCCCCTCCTCGGACCGGCCGCCAAGTACTTTTTTGCCTTAGGACTCCTCGCCGCCGGCCTGACGAGCGCGATCACGGCTCCCCTGGCGGCGGCCTACGCGACCTCGGGGGCTCTGGGGTGGGAGCGGAACCTCCGCAGCCGCCCGTTCCAGGCGGTGTGGGCGATCATCATAATCGTCGGCACGATCTTCGCGGTCGTCGGGACGAGCCCTGTGGCGGCGATCGTCTTCGCCCAGGCTGCCAATGGCGTCCTGCTCCCGGTAGTTGCGGTGTTCTTATTGATCGTGATGAACCGGAGCGACCTGCTGCGCGAGTACAGGAACGGCACCGTCGCGAACATCCTCGGCGCCGTCGTGGTCCTGATCGTAGCCGGGTTCGGAATATTTCAAATCTTGAGGGCATTGGGGGTGATCTCTACGTGAGTAGCATGCGACTCGGCGTGGACGTGGGCGGCACGTTCACCGACTTGGTGGCGATTTCGGAAGGGTCTCTGACAACGGCGAAGGTTCCTTCGACCCCGCGGGACCAATCCCAAGGCGTGATGAACGCCATAGGCGCCTCGGGGGTGGAGACGGGGTCGATCCTCGCCCTCGCGCACGGGATGACGGTCGCGACGAACGCCCTGCTCGAGCGCCGCGGCGCCCGGACGGCG
>JADDPR010000144.1 GCA_016781775.1 Rubrobacter sp.
TCGCCCCGTTTGAGGCGCTCGATCGCCCTGCGCTCCTCCATCCGCCACCCTTCCTCGTCGATGTCCACGGGGCCCCCTACGATGATTATCCGCCGGCGCTACAAAAGGTTTGGTGGGGGAGACGCTTGTAGCAATAAGCTATACTTTTCATGCTGTAGGCCGGCGAGACGGAGGTTGGAAGGCTTTGGGCGCGAGCGCGGTTGCCACGGCGGAGATCCTGATCGTCGAGGACGACGCGGCGATCCTCGATACCCTGGCCTACAACCTGGGTCGCCAGGGGTTCGGGGTCAGCAAGGCGACGGGCGGGGCGGAGGCGTTGAAGCTGGCGCGTAGGCTGCGCCCGGACCTGATCCTCCTAGACATCATGCTCCCCGGCGAGTCGGGCATCCGGGTCTGCGAGAAGATCCGGGAGCAGGACCGCGAGGTGGTCATCGTGATGGTCACCGCCAGGGACGCCGAGGAAGACAAGGTCCGGGGCTTCGAGGCCGGGGCCGACGACTACGTGACGAAACCCTTCGGCATGAAGGAGCTTGTTGCGCGCATCAACGCGAACCTCAAGCGCAGCGTCTCCTCGCCGGGGGCGCGCGGCAAGATCCTGGAGGCCGGCGACCTCTGGCTGGACACGAAGAACTTCACCGCCCGCATCAAGGACGCCCCCCTGAACCTCCGCCTGAAGGAGTTCGAGCTCCTCGCCGCCCTGGCCGCCCGGCCCGGCGAGCTGAAGAGCCGCGAGGACCTCGCCAAGGAGGTCTGGGGGCACGCGGGGGTAGGCTCCTCGCGCACAATAGACGTACACATCCGGCGCATCCGGGCGGCGCTCGCCGAGGGGAGCGCCTACGAGTACGTCCACACCGTCAGGGGCCTCGGCTACCGATTCGAAGCCGTACCCGCGGAGCAGGGCGATGGACCGGGCGAGCGGACGGGGTAAAACCCCGCCCGGGGAGATACCCGCGCAGACCGTCCCGAACGACGCCGGTTCTGGGGAGGCGGGCGTGGGGGAGACCGATGCCGTGAGCCTCGGGGAGCTCAAGCGGGTCAACAGAATGAGGCGGGACTTCGTGGCGAACGTCTCGCACGAGTTGAAGACCCCGGCGACGAGCCTCAAGCTGCTCGCCGAGAGCCTCGTGGAGATTCTGGACGAAGACCCCGAACAGGCCCGCTTCTTCGCCCAGCGCCTCAAGAGCGAGACGGAGCGCCTCGCCCAGCTTACCTCGGACCTTCTCGACCTCGCCCGCCTCGAGAGCGAGGAGGGGCTCCAGAATCCCGGCGAGGTCGACGTCCGAAGCGTGCTGATGGTCGTGCTCGCCCGCCTCCGTCCGGCCGCGAGAAGCAAGAACATTACCCTCTCCTGGAGGCGCTCGGGGAGCGCCAGCCTCTACGCGATCCGGGGCGACGAGACGCAGCTCACCTCCATGTTCGCCAACCTCGTGGAGAACGCCGTGAAGTACACCCCTCCCGGAGGGAGGGTCGACGTCGAGGGGGAGTCGAGCGACCACGAGGTGGTGGTGCGCGTCTCGGACACCGGGATAGGCATCGCAGAGGAGAGTTTGCCGCGAATCTTCGAGCGCTTCTACCGGGTGGACAAGGCCCGCTCCAAGGAGACCGGCGGCACGGGCCTCGGGCTTTCCATAGTTCGCCACGTCGCCGAGAAGCACGGGGGGAGCGTCGCGGTCGAAAGCAAGGTAGGACAGGGGACGACCTTCTCCGTTCACCTCCCGCGGGTCTAGGGGACTCCGGGCAAGGACCGATCCCGCCATCGAAGCCCCCGCGTTCCGGCCGCCCCGCAGGGGAAGGGGCGCGAAGATTAAACCCGCATGGCAAAACGTACGATAATAAAAGCGCGAGGACACGTCTCCCGGTGCCGCCGGGATCAGGAAAAAGGAAACAGAATGACGATAGCACGCAAGCTGTGGTTGGGGTTCGGGGTCTTGATCCTCATCTTCGTTCTGGTCGGCCTGATCGTCGGGACCAGCGTCCGGTCCGTAAGCACGTCCCTGCGTGAGATCGTGGCCGTCGAGCAGCCCACCGCCGCCGCCTCCTACGAGATGGAGATCAACACGGTCGAGATCGGCCGGGGGGTTTTGAGCTACCTGGAGACCGGCGACCCACAAGATCGCCGGCAGGTGGAGAGCGACCAGGCCGACTTTGAGGAGTTCAAGGCTCAGTACGACGAGCTGGTGGAGAGCCGGGAAGGGCGGGAGCTAGGGGCCCGAGTCGACCGGCTCTACGCGGAGTACGCGGACCTGGGTATGCGGTTGATGGACGAGAGAGATCAACCGGACGGAGAGGCGAACGTCTCCCCGGCGGATCGGGATAGGTTCTCGGCGCTGCAAGCCGAGCTGGATAACCTGTTCGACAATGAGCTGCAGGTACGGACCGAACAGCAGCTCTTAGGAGCGGAGGCGGAAGCCAACCGGGAGATCGGCGTCGTCTACAGGGCACTTATCGGCCTGATCGCCGTCGGCCTCCTCGTCAGCCTCGTGACCGCGGCGCTCGTCGGCAGGGGGGTGCTCCGATCCGTCCGCAAGCTGAAGGAGGGGGCGCGCAGGATCGGCGGCGGCAACCTCGGCCACAGGATAGACGTCGGCGGCAAGAGGGACGAGCTCGGCGAGGTATCCCTCGCCTTCAACGAGATGGCCCAGCGCCGTCAGGAGGAGGAGCGCCAGCTCGAACGCCTGAGCCGGCAGAACAAGCTCATCCTCGACTCCGCGGGCGAGGGCATCTACGGCCTCGATCATACGGGCAAGGTCACCTTCGTCAACCCGGCCGCGTCGTCCATGCTCGGCTACGAAGCGGAAGAGCTGGTCGGCCAGCCCGTGCACGAACTTACGCACCACACGAGGCCCGACGGGGCGCTGTACCCGCAGGAGGAGTGCCCGATCTACGGGGCGCTCAAGGATGGCACGGTCCACCGCGTCTCCGACGAGGTGTTCTGGCGCAAGGACGGGACGAGCTTCCCCGTCGAGTACGTCAGTACCCCCATCCTGGAAGACGGCGAGGCCGTGGGCGCGGTCGTGACCTTCGCGGACATAACCGAGCGCAGCCAGAACGAGGAGGCGCTCAAGGAAAGCGAGGAGCAGTACCGCAGGCTCGTCGAGACGGTGCAGGAGGGGATAGGCTTCGTCGACGCCGACGAGAGGATCACCTACTGCAACCCCGCCTACGCGGAGATTTTCGGATTGACGCCGAGGGAGCTCGTGGGGAGGTCGCTGCCCGAGTTCCTGGACGAGGAGGGGCGGAGGGTGGCCGCCGAGCAGACGGCCCGGCGCAAAGAAGGCGAACGCAGCGAGTACGAGCTGCCCATCATCGCCGCCAACGGGGAGCGCAAGATCCTCTCCGCTTCCGGCTCGCCTATAACGGGTGCCGACGGGAGCTTCCAGGGTGCGGTGCACGCGATCGTGGACATAACCGGACGCAAAAAGGCCGAGGAGGAACGGGAAGAGCAGGTGCGTCAGGCGAGGCTGCGGACGGACGTGAGCGTCGCCCTCACCGAGGGTGGCGACCTGCCGGACGTCCTGCGGCGGTGCACGGAGGCGCTAACCGATCGTTTGGAGGCGGTCCTGGCCCTCATCTGGACGTTCGACGAGGAGAAGGGCGTATTGGAGCTGCGGGCCGGCTCGGGGCTCGACGAGAGCTCCTACGACTTCCTGCGCCGCGTGCCCGTCGGCGAGAAGATCGGGCGCGTAATCCAGGAACGCCGTCCTCGCGTGGTCGAAGATATCCCCAACGATCCGTGGTTCACCTCGAAGGAGTGGGCCGAGCGCGAGGGGTTCGTCACCTCCGTCAACTACCCCATGATCGTCGAGGACAGCCCCGTCGGCGCGGTGGCCCTGTTCGGGCGGCAGCCGTTCTCGTGCGGCGTGCTCGAGGGCATGGAATCCGTCGCCTACGCGATCGCCCAGGGCATCAGGCGCAAAGAGGCCGAGGAGGCGTCGCGCAGGAGCGAGGCGCGCACCCGCGCCATCGTCGAGACCGCCCCCGACGCGATCCTTACCATGACGACCAACGGCCTCATCCGCTCGTTCAACCCGGGGGCCGAGCACATCTTCGGATACGGGGAGGAAGAAGTGGTGGGCCAGCCCCTCAGGATGCTGATGCCCGAGCGCTTCAGGGGGATGCACGAGACGGGCTTCCGCCGCTACCTGGAGACCGGAGATGCGCACGTGATCGGGAAGGGAGCGGTCGAGCTCGCCGGGCTGCGCAAGGGCGGCGAGGAGTTCCCGTTGGAGCTCTCCCTGGGAGAACTCCGCGAGGAAGGGGACATCTTCTTCACCGGCATCATCCGCGACATCACCGAGCGCAAACACGCCGAAGAGGAGGTGAGGCGCCAGGCGCAGCTCCTCGACCTCGCCAACGACGCCATCATCGTCCGGGGCCTGGACGGCAGGATCACCTTCTGGAGCCGCGGCGCCGAGCGGACGTACGGTTGGCAGAAGGAAGAGACGCTGGGACGCGTTACCCACGAGTTGCTCGGGACAAGCTTCCCCGAGCCCCTGGAGGAGATAGAGGCCAGGCTGCTGCGGGAAGGCCGCTGGGAAGGCGAGATCGAGCATAACAGAAGCGACGGCACGCGGATCGTGGTGGCGAGCCGTTGGGCGCTGCAGGAGGGCGAGGACGATAAGTCCGCCTCGGTCCTGGAGCTCAACACCGACGTTACCGAGCGCAAGATGGCGGAGAAGGAGAACCTCGAGAAGACCCGCAAGCTCGCCGATTTCGGCTCGGACCTCCGGCAACTGCACCGCATAAGCACCAGCGAGTACGGCAACTTGCAGGAGCTGTTCGCCGACTACCTGCGCACGGGCCGCGAGATGTTCGGTCTCTCCACGGGCTTTATCGACGAGATAGGCGGAGAAAAGTACACGCTCCGCGCCGTCGAGTCGTCCGATTTGGACCTGGAAGCCGGGCTGGTCCTGGACCTGGCGGACACCTACTGCTCGGCTGTGGTCGAACGAAAGGGTACGGTGGTGTACGAGCGGGTGGGGGACCTCCCCGCGATGGAGTGTCACCCGGTCTACCAGACGCTCAAGATCGAGACCTACATCGGCGCGCCGATACGAGTCGAAGGCGACGTGTACGGGGTTCTGGTCTTCTGCTCCAAGGAGCCGAGGGGCTCGGGCTTCGAAGGCTTCGAACGCGAGATCATGGAACTGATGGCCGAGGGCATCGGGCGTTCGATAACGGAGTACAGGACCGAGGAGGAGCTCAGAGAGGCGAAGGAGGCCGCCGAGGCGGCCAACAGGGCGAAGTCCGACTTCCTGGCGAACATGTCCCACGAGATCCGCACGCCGATGAACGGGGTCATCGGCATGACCGAGCTCCTCCTCGACACCGGCCTAGACCCCGAGCAGCGCGAGTACGCCGAGACCGTCCGCACCTCCGGGGAGAACCTGCTGCACATAATCAATGACATCCTCGACTTCTCCAAGGTGGAGGCCGGGGCGATGCGGCTGGAGGAGATAAGCTTCGACCTCCGCATGGAGGTGGAGGAGGCCGTTCACCTCCTCGCCGAGCGGGCGCACGCCAAGGGGCTGGAGCTGACCGGCTTCGTCGAGCCCGACGTGCCCACCGCGGTCCAGGGCGACCCGTTCCGGCTCAGGCAAATCCTCATCAACCTGCTCGGCAACGCGATCAAGTTCACCGATGAGGGGGAGGTCTCCCTGCGCGCCTCCACGGAGGAGGAGACGGAGGGTGGGCTGACGGTCCGCTTCAAGGTCTCCGACACCGGCATCGGGATGACGGACGAGCAGCGCTCGCGCCTCTTCGAGTCCTTCTCCCAGGCCGACGCCTCGACGACGCGCAAGTACGGCGGCACGGGCCTCGGGCTCGCCATCTCCGCGCAACTCGTTGGCTGATGGGCGGGGAGATCTGGGTCACGAGCGAGCCCGGCGTGGGGAGCACTTTCTCCTTCACCGTCTGTCTGAAGAAGCAGCCGAAGGACGACCGGGTGATGTCGAGCCCGCGGTCCGATCTCAGGGGGCTGCGCGTCCTCATAGTGGACGACAACGAGACCAACCGCACCATCCTTCACAAGCAGGTCTCCTCCTGGGGGATGCGCGACTCGGAGGCCGAGAACGCACCCCAGGCCCTGCGGATGTTGAAGGCAGCAAGCATGGGCCCCGACGGCCCCTACGACCTGGCGATCCTGGACATGATGATGCCCGAGATGGACGGTCTGGAGCTCGCCCGCGAGATCAAGGCCGACCCCGCCCTCTCGGCGACGCCTTTGGTGATGCTCACCTCGATGGGCCAGCGCGGCGACGGCCGCAAGGCCAGCGAGGTCGGCATCTCCGCCTACCTCACCAAGCCCGTCCGCCAGTCGGAGCTCTACAACTGCTTGGTCATGGTGCTGGGCTCGCCCATCGCCGACGAGACGTCCGCCGACGCCGCGCCCGGTGCCCCGCTCATCACCCGTCACAACCTCAGGGAGGTGGCGGTCCGTCCCAGTGGCGCCCGGGTACTGGTGGTGGAGGACAACCCGGTGAACCAGAAGGTGGCGGTGAGGATGCTCGAGAAGCTCGGCTACCAGGCGCGGAGGTCGCCTCCAACGGCAGGGAGGCCCTCGACGCGCTCTCCCGGTCCCCCTACGCGGCGGTACTGATGGACGTGCAGATGCCGGAGATGGACGGGTTGGAGGCCACGGGGGAGCTGAGGAGACGCGAGGGAGAAGCCGGTACGAGCCGTAGACTCCCGGTGATCGCGATGACGGCGAACGCCCTGACGGGGGACAGGGAGCGGTGCCTTCAGGCGGGGATGGACGACTACGTCGCCAAGCCCGTCAAGGCGGCGGAGCTGGCCGAGGCCCTCGAGCGGTGGATCGTCGAGCAACCCGTCGCGGAGCCCGGCGAGGAGGCCGCCGCCGACGTGGCCTCCGGCATGTCGGACCCGGCCTCGAACGTCTCCGGCAACGGCCGCGTCGTCCCCGAGGATCCCCTGGATCCCGACGTGCTCGCCTCCCTACGCGAGCTCTCTCAGGACGGTGAGCCCGACCTTCTGGCCGAACTGGTCGCCCTCTTCGTGGAGGACGCCGAACCGCGCCTCGCGGCGCTGCGGGAGGCCGTATGATCGGGCGACGCCCAGGGCGTCGAGCGGACCGCGCACACCCTCAAGGGCTCCGCCGGCAACATGGGGGCGCGGCGCATGAGCGCGATCGCCGCCGACCTGCAGGACGCCGGCGCCTCGGGGGACCTCGCCGCAGCCAGACCCCTACTAGAGAAACTGAAGGAGGAGTACGATAGGGTGAAGCCGGCGCTCGAGAAGCTCGAGGAGGGAGGGTAACTAGGGTGCGGATCCTTATCGCCGAAGACGACGCGATCTCCCGCATGATCCTCAAGCGCGCCGTCGAGCGGCTCGGCCACGAGTGCCTCACCGCCGCCGACGGGGCCGAGGCCTGGGAGACGTACCTCGGCAACCCGGACGTGGACGTGGTCATCAGCGACTGGATGATGCCCGAGCTGGACGGGCCCGCCCTCTGCGAAAAGGTTCGAAACTACACGGGCAGGCGCGACGGCTACCCGTTCTTTATCTTCCTCACCGCCCTCGGCGACAAGGACCACCTTCTGGAAGGGATGCAGGCCGGCGCCGACGACTACCTGTCGAAGCCCCTGGACCGCGAGCAGCTCGGGGTGCGCCTGTTGGCGGCCGAGCGCGTCACCTCCCTTCACCGCCAGCTCAACAGCCAGAACAAGGAACTCGAACGCCTCAACTTCGAGATCTTCAAGCAGGCCCGGCGCGACCCCCTCACGAAGCTCGGCAACCGCCTCAGGCTCAGGGAGGACATGGAAACACTGCGCGCCCGGGTCGAACGCTACGGACACAGCTACTGCGCCGTCCTGTGCGACGTGGACTACTTCAAGCTCTACAACGACACCTACGGACACCTCAAAGGCGACGAGGTTCTCCAGGAGGTCGCCAGCGTGGTCGTCCAGAGCTTCCGGACCGGCGACACCTCGTACCGCTACGGCGGCGAGGAGTTCTTGATCATCCTCCCCGAGCAGAGCCTGGAGACGGCGACGGTAGCGGCCGAACGCCTCCGCCGGATGGTGGAAGACCAGAAGATCCCGCACCAGCCCACCCCCTATGGCATCGTCACCGTGAGCTGCGGCCTCGCCCAGCTCTCCGCGGGAGAAAACAAATCCGTGGAGGAGCTCTTGAAGGAGGCCGACGCCGCCCTCTACGAGGCCAAAGAAAACGGCAGAAACAGGGTCGCGATCCACGACCTGCGGCCGAAGACCAACGGCGAGCACCCGGAACTCGGGATGCCCGACCCCGAAACCCCCGGGATAGCCTGAGGTCGGCCGGTCCGCGTCGGTGGGCGGTCACCGACGCCTCCGAAATGGCGCCGTCCGCTTACCGCTCCTCGGCGGCCCCTCTTCTCCCGTAGCGCCAGAGGACGGTTCGGACGCGGGCGGCAAGCTCATCGGGGGAGAAAGGTTTGATCACGTAGTCGTCGAGCCCGGTTTCGAGGCCCTGAATGATGTCCTGCTCGCTCTGGCGGGCGGTGAGCATGATGATGGGCAGGAGCGACAGGGCCCGGTCCTCGCTCTCGCGCAGCTTTCTCACAAGTTGGAGGCCGTTCATGCGCGGCATGTTGCTGTCGGTGATGAGAACGTCGGGGACCTCGCCCTCCTCCAGGATCTCCAACGCCTCCTGGCCGTCCTCGGCCTCCTCGACGTCGTAACCCAAGCCGTAAAGCTTGGCGACGACGATGCGGCGTACCACCCGATCGTCGTCGGCGATCAGTATGCTCGCGCCTTCGAAATCCAAAGATCCAACCCCCACGCTGGTCCGTATACACTGAGTTGCGGCTCCGATTGATTACGTACCCTAACGCGTTATAGATCAAGTGTGCAACGGACGATAACTATATGATGGACGAACTTACGTTTATACAGATCGCGCTCGTGGTGATGCTGGCCTTGATCTCGCTGATGGTGATCCTCACCGTCGGCCTCAAGGTTTTGCGCTTCCTGCGGGCGGCGTGGTTCAGACGCCACTTTCGCCGCATAGAGCCCGCCCTGGAGAACTTCATGCTCACGGGCGACGAGCAGCCGGAGCTTCTGGCGCTGCGCCCATGGAAGAGGGACCTGTTCCTCTCGCGGCTCATCGTCGAGCGCATGGTCTACCTCAAGGGCGCCGGCAGGGAGTTCTTGATGCGGCTGGCCGACGAGCTCGGGCTCGTGGACCGCTACCTGAAGGCCCTCGATTCGCGACGGCGCTGGCGGCGGGCAAGGTCGGCCGAGAACCTCGGGTACTTCGGCGGCGCGAGGTCCGTGCGCTCCCTCGGGATGCTCCTCACCGACGAGGACGAGACCATAAGGGCCGTCGCGGCCCGCGCGCTCGCGCGCATCGGCAACGACGAGGCGGTCAGGCTCCTCGCGAGCACCCTCGACACCCCCTCGGAGCTCACCCGTCTGCGGGTCGCCGAGAACCTCGAAAGGGTCGGCAAGCCGGCGGTGGGCCACCTGATCGCCTCGCTCTCCGACGTGACGAGCTTCGGCACCAAGAACCTGCACGGTCCCATCATGGCCGCCCGCGTCCTGGGCCATCTGCGAGCCGCGGAGGCCCGGGACGTCCTGCGCCGGGCCGCGAAGGAGGGCAAGGAGATCGACCTGCGCGCGTAGGCGGTGCTCGCCCTGGGCAAGATCGGCAACCCCGACGACGTGCCAGCGATCCTCGAAGGCGCCGACGACGAGGCCTGGCCCGTCAGGGCGCAGTCCGCGAACGCCCTCGGCATGATCGGGGAGGTGACGTCCATCCCCGTCCTCAAGGATCTGGCGAGCGACAGGGAGTGGTGGGTGCGCCTGAACGCCTGCAGGGCGCTCGTGAATATGGGTCCCGAGGGCGAGAAGGCCCTGCTCGAGATCCTGGCGTGCGGTGACCACTACGCCCGCGACAGGGCCGCCGCCATCCTCGAGTCCCGCGGCGTCACCCGGCGCATGGTCAAGAACCTTACCAAGCCCGGCAAGAGGGGCGAGAGGGCCCGGGCCATCGTCCGGGCCGTGATCCGCTCCGGCTCGACAAAGTACCTCCGCGGCCTCGCCGAAGGGCTCCCCAAGGGCGAAGAACGCGACGCGCTGCTCCGGCTGCTCGCCGAAGGGGAGGAAGGACGCGACGGCGTGCCCCGGCTCGTGGAGGAGGCCGAGCGGTTGGAGACCGAGATGGCGGACCCCGAAGCTTCCGGCGACAAGCCGACCGAGGCGCAGGTAGCGGTGGCGGAGCCGCCCGGCGCGAATCTGGTTAAGGTGGACCCGGAGGGCGCAAAGCAGGAGCTGAACTCGCTGCTGGAGGTCGCCTCGCCGGAAGGGACGGAGAATTCCGACGGGGCGAGAAAGGACGGCGAACGTTGACGCTCACGGACTTCGTATTGTTCGTCAACTACGCCATCCTCGGCTACTTCTTGCTGCTCAACTGCTTCCTCTTGTTGCTCTACGTCGTCTCGTTCGTGCAGATAGCCGACTATACAAGGCGCGAGCTCTACAGCGGCCTCCCCGAGCTCTTCACCTCGAACTACGCCCCTCCGGTCTCGGTGATCGTGCCGGCCTACAACGAGGAGGCGACCATAGTCGCGAGCGTCCGGTCGCTCCTGGCGCTCCACTACCCGCTCTTCGAGGTCGTGATCGTCAACGACGGCTCCAAAGACGCCACGGTAGACGTCCTGCGCGAGGAGTTCGGCCTCTCGGAGTCCGACCAGCCCGTGCGCCTCCTGCTGGAGACGCAGCCGATAAAGGCCGTCTACGCCTCGAGCGTGGAACGCATGATGCTCGTGGACAAGGAGAACGGGGGCAAGGCCGACGCCCTGAACGCCGGGATCTGCGCGGCCAACTACCCCCTCGTCTGCTGCATAGACGCCGACCTGATCCTCGACGAGGACGCTCTCCTGAGGGTGGCGCGGCCGATGATCGAGTCGAGCGAGGTCGTAGCCGTCGGCGGGATCGTGCGCGTCGCCAACGGCTGCAAGGTGGAGAGCGGGCGCGTCGTCGAGGTGAAGACCCCCCGTAACCCCATCCCCAACTTCCAGATCGTGGAGTA